>JBBQDY010000003.1:0-39858 GCA_038320155.1 Cytophagales bacterium | reverse complement strand
GGAATAGTAAAAACAGTGATGATCGAAGAAAAAGCGGTTAGTGTTACAGATAAGGCCGTATCTCCTTTAGCTAAATGAGCTATCAAATTGGAAGTAGCCCCACCTGGACAAGCTGCCAGAATCATCATTCCTACGGAAAGTTCTGGACTCAAATTAAAAGTGATGCACAAGCCATAGGCAATCAGTGGGAGTAATATAATCTGATTGATCAGACCTATCGCCGCAGCCTTAGGATAAATCAAAATTCGCTTAAAATCGGCCGGAGTGAGCGAAAGCCCCATTCCAAACATAATCACCGCCAGCGAGAGCGGAAGAAAAACCTGTGTCAATATATTTGATTCCATCTTTTATGATTTACAATCTCTATTCTCTTAATCTCATATCTCCTTTGGAGTCTATATACATTGTACTTGATACTTTTTGCTTTGTACAAACTCCTAAAGAATTCCTGCGATAAAGAATCCCGCATACGTTCCCAGTGCATTTCCCAGACTTCCTACCAAAACTCCAGGTATCAACAAGTCCGGACGGCCCAAGCTTTCTGCCGCAGCTATAGCCGTAGTATTTCCTCCTACATTGGCTTGAGAAGCCACAGCAATCACATCCCAATCTATTTTTAATAAAGCTCCTACTCCAAATATGAACAAGCCATGAATCAGCATCAGCAAACTCACGAAAAGTATTAGAGTAGTGGCGAGGCTTCCCAAACCAGCCAGCGTATTGAAGTCACATAAAGTCCCTATCGTAGCCAAGAAAATCAAAATGATGAAAAAACCGATGGTCTGAGTCCCCTGAAGCTTTCGGATGAGCGGGAATTGTGCCAAAATCAGAGCAAGTGTCGTTAGCGTTATGATCTCAGGAACTGAAGGAAAAAGCTCCGCCATCCATTTAGAAAAAGCCATTGCTAAAAAAGCCATTCCCAAAATCGCTGCAAAACCTGGAATAGAAATAGATTCGGATTTCTTGATTTGATTTTTTTCACCTGTACTTCCTATAAGTTTTTTTCTTGGAAATAAGGACTGCAAATACTTCGGTAAAATCAAACAGATTATGATCCAAGGGGTACCTATCAAATTATCTACAACTGTACTCGCGGCATAGAGGTCCGGCTGAGAATTGACTTGATAATGAAGGGCAACAGCATTGAAATTAATGCTCCCCCCGATATAAGTACCTGTAAACATCCCTGCCAGCGCATTCGCAAAAGGCCCTATCTCCTGCGCAGGTTGCACCACAAACCAAGAAACTAAAACACCGATCATAGTACCTACCCCCCCGATGAGAAACATCAACAAAATAGGTCCTCCTGCCTTTTTTAAGCTTTTCAAATCCACTTCTAGCAATGCAATAAAAATCCCCATCGGGGCTAGATAAACAAATACACCGTCGTAGATCGGATGACCGGAAGTGGCAGTTGGGATGATGCCAATATTGGCAACTATGGCGGTGATGACAATCACTAAAATCGGAGTTCCGATCGTTTTCAATCCCTTGAACCCCGCGAGCCAAGTGGAAAAAAGTACTAAAAAACAAAGCATTCCACTCACGTAAATAGGGTCACTCGTCCAAGTCATTTCGGAAAATAAAGAAAAAATTCTGATTCAGTCTTGCTAATTTTTTAAAGGGAATAGTCTTTAAATAATTATAAGCTGAACTCTGAAAAATTATTAACTAATACGCTTTGGAGCCAGATGTTATTTTTTGAAAAATGCACTGATCTGCTCAATTATGTAGTCTTGTTCCTGATCCATTAAAAATGGATTAAGGGGAAGTGAAAGACCTGACTTTGATATTTTTTTGGCATTTGGAAAATCGCCATTGGATTCAAAAATCCCCATTTCCGGTAAGATTTTAGGATAATGAATTGCAGTTCCAATTCCTTTGCCTCGCAGAAATATTCCAAGTTCGTCTCGTCGATCTGAGTGAATCACGAAAAGATGTGCATTATGATCAGCTCCCAAAACCCCCTCAGGAAGATTTAATTCTTTAATCTCCATTAAGCTATCCAAGTATCGTTTTGCTTGCCGCTTTCTGATTACCTGAAACTCCTCAAATCGATCGAGCATAATATTTAAAAATCCTGCCTGAAGTGTGTCTATTCGACTATTTCGCCCAACCAAAGAATGTTCGTCTCTTCGCGCCTGTCCGTGATTTACAAGCAATCGAATTCGTTCTTCCAAATTTGAATCTTGAGTTAAACACATCCCAGCTTCTCCTAAGGCTCCAAGATTTTTGGTGGGATAGAAACTCAGACATCCAATTTCCCCCCAAATTCCAGCAGCTTTTCCATTTTGCACCGATCCAAAAGCCTGAGCAGCATCTTCGACGACAAAAAGTTGATGATTTTTAGCCTGCGTGACAAGCAACTCCATATCTACCATCTTCCCGTAGAGATGAACAGGAATCACAGCCTTAGTCTTTGAAGTAATTGCTCGATCCCAGTCAGAAGCTAGAAGACCATCCTGATCCGTGTCCCAAAAAACAGGCTTTGCTCCCACCATCACGACTACTTCGGCTGTAGAAACCCAAGTCATGGAAGGAACGATTACTTCATCGCCAGGACCGATTTGCAATGCCCTCAGCGCAATTTCAATCGCATCAGTTCCATTGGAAAGCGCGATTGCATATTTTGATTTCAGTTTTTCTTTGATCGTTGACTCCAAATCAGCCACTTCCTTTCCGCCGGAAAAAAATCCTTCTTCAAGCATAGTCGCAAACTTTACCTGGAGACTTTTCTTCAAGCCTTGATCAAAGCGTTTTAGATCAAGAAATGGGATTTCCATTAAGAATTTGGGCTAGTTGAACCGTAAGATTTTTGCGGGTAAATCTGTCTATGGAAGAATTGGAATCTGTGGATTCGGATCGATCCGCTAATTTCCGAAGAGCGATTTGAATTTTAGGATGAGCACTATGGAAAATTACTTTTCCAGAACCAGCTTCGCTTAGAATTTTAGCTGTATCTCCTGCAGGATCACCCAATGCTAAAATTGGAAGACCCGTTGCAAGGTATTCAAATACTTTTCCTGGGATATTTCCCTTTGCATTTTTGGTATCAGTCAAGATCAAAACAAGCGCATCAGCTTTTTCATAGAAATCAAAAACTTCATCATGACTTACATATCCGGGGAAGTCCACAGTTTTTGAAAGCCAAGAATCTTCTTGGACAAAGGTTTTCACTGCATCACTCACGCGACCTACGAAAGTCATTTTCACCTGATCGGAGGTAGTTTCAAATTCCTCTTTCATCGCTTTAAGCAGGGGAAGTGGATTCCGAATCGAATCGATTATTCCGGTATAGACCAAATGTAGCTCCCTTGATTTCTTGGCTTTTCGATTGAAATCGGCTGGCAAATCATCCAAATCAAAGCCATTGGTTAGCAACTGAATTTCTCGACTTCCTAATTTAGACAGATCCTCTTGGAAGGTGGGTGAAATGGTGATTACCTCATCTGCTTCACTCAAAACGCTTTTCTCCAGTGCTAAATGCTTCCTGCGAACACTGCCACTCATTGGGAGCGTGTCCAAAAATTCCCAACCTGACCATGGATCCCGAAAGTCAGCAATCCATCGGATTCCGAATTTTCGCTTCAATTCCAAACCGATCAAATGCATGGAATGAGGTGGTCCGGTGGTAATGATGGCGTCAAACTGACCCTTTTCCACCAGATCACTTAAAAACTTTACCGAAGGTTTCACCCAAAAAATCCGAGGATCCGGAATCAAAAGATTTGCCCGAGCCCAGATCGCAGCGCGCTCTAGCCAGCTTTTTTCTTTCTGCTCCATCAATCTTCCCGGATGAGTTTCTTTATTCCCCCTGACTTTATCCAAAAGTTGGTAAGGTTCCCAAATTGGAAATTTCAATACTTCAAGATCTTTAGGGATTTGCCTCAAAAGTGATTCGTCCTTCAAGTCAAAATCGGGATTTTCAGGAGTGAAGATCACCGGCTCCCATCCGGTTTCAGGTAGGTATTTGGCAAATTTCAACCAGCGCTGGACGCCCGAACCTCCACTTGGAGGCCAATAGTAGGTAATAATAAGAACGCGCTTTGACATAATTTGACCACAAGATAATCGGAGAACTTAGAGAAGAAAAAGATGAAACGGATTTAGATCCTATTTGCGACAAAGATTTTAGGAAATTTTTGTTCGACTGGAATTGATGATCGTTTTTGAATCAAGAATGGTCTAAATACTCCTTGTCCCAACCGTGAAGAAGGATGTTTCGCTTTAAGGGTTTGATGAACTATTAGAAATTAATGAGATAATTTTCTTCGTGGCCCTACGCGAAACCTCCGCGTGCTTTGCGGTAAAAAAAACCGAAACCTAGGAGGTAAAAAAATTATCCTCAACCGTTTTGGCGAACCCGTATTTTCTCGATTGGCGTATTTTCGGCCAAAACCCGGAATCATGTATTCATTATTTTCTACCCATATAGCGTCCCTACAAGACGCTTGCTTTGGTTTTTTTGGAATGGTGAATTTTTTTTAGCCGATAAGAATTGGGGACCGATCGGAAACAAGAATAGTCAGAATGCCTTTGAGTACAAACCATGAGGGCGAAAGTTGTTTGGCCCTAATGAATTGATGAACTACTAAAAATTTATGAGATAATTTTCTTGGTGTCCCTTTGGACTATCTTAGTGAACTTTGTGGTAAAAAAATAAAATATCTTCCTGTCCTTTGTGTACCATTCGAGTGTTTGCAGTAGAAAATCCGAAACGTCAGCAGTAAAAACCAATAAAAAAACCGGAGTCTCTGAATTTCTTCAGCTCCTCCGGTCCTTAAAAATCTAAAATCTTATCTCTCAAATCTTATATCCCCTACTCTCCTTGAGCTAGCGAATAACCTCTCACTCCGTCAAAAGTGTAAAGATGTTCGGTCTTGATAAAATCAAATCCAAGATCTTGGATCTGCTTCAAAAGCTCCAAAACAGTATCATGAGTGATCACCCCTTGGTCAGCAGTTTTGAATCGGCATCTCCAGTGATCCGTACAGAAAGTCTCACGCATTCCTTCTGGGAATACTTTAACACCACGGTTTGTGATCAATTGCAGCTGCAGACCGTTGGCATTTGCCTTCCGCAAGCGCTCGCCAATCACATTGAAATTCCGATTGTCCTCATCCCAATCGATAAATACATCAACACCAATCAATTCTTTCTTCTGCTTTATCTGTGGTTTAAGCTTGATTAACATAGGTTGGGTATCTTCCGTATCGTATTCTACAGGAATCATCTTAATCGGCTTTTGTCCTAATCGTTCAATTACTGCCTGAGCAAATTCCTGAGTTCCCGCCTTCTTGGTTGATAAGCCTTCCTGATAAATATCGCCGGTATGAATTCCGTCTTCCAAGGTTTTCATCCACGCATTTGCAATTTTCTCTGCCATTTCCGGCATCCCAATATGAACCAACATCATAATCGCACCATTTAACAGTCCGGAAGGGTTTGCGATTCCCATTCCTGCGATATCGGGAGCAGAACCGTGAATTGCCTCGAACATGGCTACTTCTTCTCCGACGTTTGCTGATCCACCAAGACCAACAGAACCCGTGACCTGTGCAGCGACATCAGAAATAATGTCTCCGTAAAGATTGAGCGTCACTATTACATCGAAGATTTCAGGACGGTCCGCAATTAGGGCAGTTCCAATATCAATGATTTTGTGATCGTTCTCAATTTCCGGATATTCTTTTGCGATCTCATCGAATTTCTTGTGAAAAAGTCCATCAGCCAACTTCATGATGTTGTCCTTGGTCATACAAGTCACTTTCTTTCTGCCATTTTTCTTGGCATACTCAAAAGCATATCTGACAATTTTTTCAGAACCTGGTTCAGAGATCAATTTTAAGGTTTGATAAACTTCCTGAGTCTGCCGATGCTCAATTCCTGCGTAAAGGTCTTCCTCATTTTCACGGATGATCACAAGATCAGTTTTAGGAAAATGTGTTCTAACAAATGGCGAGAAAGCTCGACAAGGACGAACGTTCGCGAATAGTCCAAAAGACTTACGCGTGGTTACGTTCAATGATTTAAATCCTCCGCCTTGAGGCGTGGTGATCGGTGATTTTAAAAATACTTTGGTCTCCCTAAGCGAGTCAAACGACTTTGGCTCCATTCCTGAGCTGATCCCCTTGAGGTAAACTTGCTCACCGATTTCGATCACATCATATTCGAGTTGAGCTCCGGCAGCTTCAAGTATATTTAATGTGGCTTTCATGATTTCTGGACCGATGCCATCGCCATAAGCGACAGTTATTTTTCTTTTAGAAGACATATAGTATAAATAAATTAGTTGAATTTTTATTCTTCAAAAGTAAAGAAAATTGAGGAAAGAGCCCGTGGGAAACACCCAAAAATGATCTTATGACCCCTATAAAATTTGGTTTCAAAATGCTTTTTTCTTGGAGTAAAAATCAAATTCTGAACTTCTGGATTTGTGAATGATATGTCTGCTTGTATATTTGTTTAACAACACCTTTCTGACTATGACTGATTTGAAAAACATTCTCACTGAAGAAAAAAAGGGCGTACTGTACTTGACCATCAATCGTGAAGACAAGATGAATGCCTTAAATTTTGACACCTTGGAGGAATTGCGAATTATTTTTGACGAGATCGTGGATAATAAATCGATCAAGGCTGCCATCATCACTGGTGCGGGTGAAAAAGCTTTTGTAGCGGGTGCTGACATCAGTGAAATTGCAAGCCTAAATGAGGTGAACGCCAGAAAGTTTGCTGAAAATGGTCAGGATATTTTTTCCATGATCGAAAACTGCCATAAGCCAGTCATCGCTGTGACCAATGGCTACACACTAGGTGGCGGATGTGAACTTGCCATGGCTTGCCATATGAGAGTTGCCACTGCAAATGCAAAATTTGGCCAGCCTGAAGTAAACCTTGGAATCATTCCAGGATATGGGGGCACACAGCGGCTTACTCACTTGGTTGGCAGAGGAAAAGCCAACGAACTGATGATGACCGGAGATATGATCGGTGCTGAAGAAGCCAAGGAGCTTGGATTGGTAAATCACGTACTTCCGACCAAAGCAGAGGCGATGGAAAAAGCGGAGGAGTTGATTTCAAAAATTATGAGTAAAGCACCCCTTGCGATAGGAATGGTCGTTGACTGCGTCAATGCAGCTTTTCTATCTGAGGAAAATGGCTTTCAAACCGAGGCAAACAGCTTTGCTCGCTGCGTCAAATCAGGAGATTACAAAGAAGGTACTTCAGCTTTTCTAGAAAAGAGAAAACCAGCCTTTAAAGGTGAATAGGCTTCATAGCTCAGAATGAGTAACCTAAAAAAACTTGCCGGCCAAACGGCTATTTACGGTCTAAGTAGCATTCTCGGCAGGTCAATCAATTTTTTATTGATTATCGTATACACTGCTTACTTAAGCAAGGAAGACCTTGGTGCTTTCACCTCAATCTACGCCCTTATTGGATTTTTGAATATAGTTTTCACCTATGGAATGGAGACTACATTTTTCAGGTATGCAACCGGGAAAAATCTCGATCCCAAAAAGGTATATCATACCACCCAATCACTTTTAATCATAAGTACACTCGCACTTGGAACTGGACTTTATCTTTTGGCCCCATGGTTAGCAGAGACGATGAATTATCCGGGGCAAGCCTATTTATTCCGATGGGTCGCAGTCTTACTTTCTTTTGATGCGATATTGGCAATTCCCTTTGCAAAACTTCGGCTCGACAATAAAGCACTGATATTTGCTAGCGCGAAGATTTTAAACATACTTCTCAATGTAGGACTCAATGTCATCCTGATCGTTGGGATTCCTTATTTAATTGCGGAAGGCAGAATTGCTGAAGGATTTCTAGGCTACCAATCTAACTGGGGAGTCGAATATATTTTATTGGCAAATCTTCTAGCCAATGGATTGATAATTCCTTTTGTCTGGTGGAAGGCGGGCTTTTTCTCATTTTCATTGGATAAAGAAATCATCAAACCAATGTGGGGATACTCGTTGCCTTTGCTATTTATGGGCTTGGCTGGTGTTACCAACGAGCTTATTTCCCGGCTCTTTTTTGAATATTTGATACCAGATAATTTCTATCCGGGACTGAACAGCAGAGCTGCCGGAGGAGTATTTGGAGCCAATTTCAAATTGGCCATCCTGATGAATCTGGTGATTCAGGCCTTTAAGTATGCCGCCGAACCTTTCTTTTTCAAGCAGTCTGGAAATCAAGATTCACCAGCTTTGTATGCAAAGGTGATGCATGCCTTTATTCTTTTTTGCACTTGCTTGATGATTGCTATCTCGGTTAATCTGGATTGGTTAGGTCCTTTATTCTTGAGAAGACCTGGCTACGAAGAAGGACTGTTCATCGTACCGATGCTTCTGATGGGCTATTTGTTGTTGGGGATATATTTTAATCTTTCGATTTGGTTTAAGATCACGGATAAGACAGGCTATTCATTCTGGATCACGCTAGCTGGTGCAGTGGTAAGTATTGGAGTTATCTTCTCCCTCGTTCCAATTTGGGGGTTCTTAGGTGGTGGATTAAGTACTCTTGCTAGCTATTTGGTCATGTGTGTGATCTGTTTTTTCTTTGGACAAAAATACTACCCTATCCCCTATCAAACAGGAAAGTATATTTTCTACCTGATTACTGGTTTTGCTTTGAGCTATGGAGGTTTTTATCTGGATTTAGGTGAGCCAATCCTTAACTTTTTTGCAAAAAATAGTTTGATTGCGATGTTTATCGGCCTTCTGGTGATTCTGGAAAAAGACTCGATTAGAAAATTTATTCCAAACTCTAAAAAGTGAGTTTAAGCAAATTTGTGGTATCATAAAGATCATTTTCTTTCTTGGGTCGTTAGGACTGTAGTTTGTCAGGATTGAACCATTAGATATCTGAAGGACTTTAATAAACAGCCTGTCATATTCTTCAAAAGGCATTATGTTTGTGTCTCGATAAAGCTTAGCACCAATTCCGTGATTTCGAAAAAATTTCTACTAGTTCTCTTCACCCTGTTATTTGCCAGTATCACTGGATTTGCTCAGTCTTCGCTTTCCAAAAAAGAGCGAAAGCAACAAGAGAAAGAAACAAAAGGATCAAGATATTTTATTGAAGGGGAAAAAAATCTAGTCCTTGGCGAACTTGAAAAAGCGTATTTCTATTTCCAGAAGGCTTTGGAGTATACGCCAGAAGAACCAGCAATTCATTATAAGCTTGCAGAGGTTTTGGTCAAAGCCAACGACCCTACTAAAGCATTACCATTTGCGATTAAAGCTCAGGGGCTAGACGGTGAGAATAAATATTACTCCCTAATGCTGGCTGAAATTTACACGAATCTGAAGCAGCCACTTAAAGCCGCAGAAATTCTAGATCGACTTACCGCAGACGGGGAATCCAACCAACAATACAATTTGGATCTGGCTTCTATCTACTTGAGTGCCAATGAACTTGAAAAAGCACTGGTGGTGCTCGATCGGGCAGAGCAGTATTATGGCATAATGGAACCGATCACGATCCAAAAACAGCGGATCTACCTCAAAAACAACAAACTATACCTAGCTATCCAAGAGGGCGAAAAACTAATTGACGCAAAACCCGGCAATCCCGCCTTTGTGTTGAACCTGGTTGAAATTCTGTATAACAATAATAAAATAGATCAAGCACTAGCCTTGGTTTCAAAAGAAATCCAGAAATATCCAAATCAGCCTGAGCTACAGATGGCAGCTCACTCTCTTCTGAAAGAAAAAGGCAGAAACCAAGAATCTATCGATTTCCTTTATCAGGCTTTTTCTAGTCCAGATCTTGACCCAGAGGTAAAATCCCGGGCTTTTTCTTCAATCTTAAATGAGGTAAAAACTCAGGAACGAGAATTACTTCTAGACAGTCTGGAATTCTTAATGACGGAAAACTCCCCTGAAAACGCGGCAATATATGCAGCGATGGGCGAGCGAAGAGTCAAAGCAAAAGACCAAGAAGCTGGAATTGAATATTTCAAGAAATCACTCGAACTGAGCCCAAAAGATGCTTCTTTAATCGAGCAAGTGATTTTAGGCTCTTTTGGAGAAGGAGTTAATTTTAAAGAAGTAGAGAAATTCACCACAATGGGAGTCGACGAATTCCCCAAGAACGCGGAGTTTTGGTTTTATGATGGTGTGGTCAAATCCGCTCAAAAAAAGGATAGCCTTGCGGTTGTTTCTCTTGAAAAAGCATTGGTACTTAATGCAAAGCAAAATCCCCAATTGGATCAAGTGGCTTATGGGACTTTGGGTAGCTCTTTATACAATCTTGGAGAGAAGGAAAAAGCATTTGAGCAATTTGAATTGGCACTGAAACTCAACCCAAATGATGAGCAGGTACTGAATAACTATGCTTATTTTCTTTCGCTAGAAAAGTTAGATTTGGAAAAGGCAAAAAAGATGGCTGAAAAAGTAGTCACCAGGTTTCCAGACAATGGCACTTTCCTTGATACGTATGCATGGATTTTGTTCCAATTGAAAGATTACGAAGAAGCCAAAAAATATATGGACTTGGCATTAGCTCAAGAGGAAGAACCTAGCGGAGTGATGCTAGAGCACTACGGAGACATACTGTATCATTTAGGGAATAAATCTGAGGCAATCAGCTATTGGAAAAAAGCTGAGGGCACCACTGAAACATCGAAAAACCTTTCGCTCAAAATAAAAGAAGGAAAATACCATGAATAGAATTTTTATCGGGCTTGCCATTTTTCTTCTTTTAGGCGTCATTTCCTCCTGTTCCAAAAAAGTAATCCCCTACCAAGGCGATGGAAAAATGGGGGATTTTAGTCCCGTTTATGCTTCCTATGATTATTTGAGTGCCAAAGCGAAAATTGTTATTGAGGAAGAATCAGGAAAAATTACCCGAGGAAGTCTAAGTCTTCGAGCTAAAAAAGACAGTGTACTATGGTTTACCGTTTCCCCTGGAATGGGAATGGAGGCGGTTCGTGGATTGATCACCCAAGACAAAATTATGATCAAAGACCGAATTGGAAAGGAAGATATAAATCTCTCGTTTAAAGAATTTGACTCAGTTTTTGGATTAAAGTTATCGCTAGAATTATTTCAAAATCTCCTTTGGGCGAATCCCCCACATCCCATCGATTACGAAGATCGATTAGTCCGTGTAGGAAAAGTATTTGAGTTGACCCAAGTGCGAAATCAAGTTAGATATTTTAGCAAGGTTCAAGAAAGTCATGGCAAAGTGATCGAGTCAGTAAGCAACTCCCTCGATGATCGTGGCTCCTTGCTGGCAAGTTTTTCGGGATTTCAGGAAGTAGATTCTCAGCCTTTCCCAGTAGGAGTGTTGATCAAATTAGCCTATCAACTTCCAGAAGGAAACCAAAACACAATAATCAATATCGAATGGACGAGCATTGAGCCTTATGCTGATCCATTGAATTTCCCTTTCAAATTCTAAGCTGATGTTCCGGAAGTTTATTCTAGTAGCATTTTTTATAGCTGGATTGTTCTCGCTTTATGGAGGAGAATTAAGCGCGCAAACAAAAAAATCCAGAGAAGAACTTGAGCGTGAAAAAGCTGCTGTTCAGGAACGACTCAAAGAATTTGATGCAATCTTGCGGAAGACCTCAGCAAGTAAAAAAAGCACGATCGGGGAATTGAATGCAATCACCAAACAATTTCAAACCCAAACCCGCCTAGTAAATACGCTAGATCGGGAAGTGAAATTGATTAATCAAGAAATAGACGAAACCGAAACGAAAATCAGTTCTTTGGAAGCTGAATTGAAAGATTTAAAAGCGGAATATGGCCGAATGATCTACAACGCTTCGAAATTGAATCGAGGTCTTTCGATTGTGGCCTTTGTATTCAGCTCGGGTAACTTCAATCAGTTGTATGCCCGTCTCATGTACCTGAAGCAGTATACCGATAGCAGAAAGCAACAAGCAATTCAAATCGAAAAACTAAGTCAGGAGTTAGCTGACCAACGGGTCACTTTAGATCAGCGTAAATCAGAAAAAGTACAAGTACTAGCTGAAGAACAAAAAGAGCGACAGGAACTGGATCGTCTCAAGCAAACTCAGCAAGGAGTGGTCAATACCTTATCCAAGAAAGAGCGCGAGATCAAAGGTCAAATCACAGCTACTAAAAAGCAACAAGATCAATTGAATCGAATGATCAAGCAAGTGATCGAAGATGAGATACGACGTGCTGAGGCAGCATCCAAAAAAGAAAATAGTACTGCCACAAAATCTGCTGGAAGCAGTATGCCAATGACTCCTGAGGCAGCAGCGCTCTCAAGCTCATTTGCCGGAAACAAAGGAAGATTGCCTTGGCCAGTGGAAACCGGATTCATCTCCCAGCGCTACGGAACCTATCCTCATCCTACGCTGAAGGGAATCACAATGGAGAATGATGGGATTGATATTCGAACTCAGCCCAACTCCAATGTGAGGACTGTCTTCGATGGAACTGTAACCAAAATCACGACCATGCCAGGCTATGGAGGCACAGTCATCATCAAGCATGGGGAGTATTATACCATGTACAGCAAGCTAAAAACCATCTCTGTAAAATCAGGTCAAAAAGTAAGCGCAAAAGACGTAATTGGGCAAGTAGCTACAGGCCCTGACGGAGAAGCTGAGGTACATTTCCAAACGTGGAAAGGACTCTCGGTCATGGACCCGAGTACTTGGATCACATCCAAATAGCAATAACATTCGTATATTCATAAAAAAGATGTTCTGCTTTGCGTTAGCCAATGACAGTTATATCTTTGTCATCTCATTTACCTTTAAACAACACCATTATGTCAACATTAGGTTTTATTCAAAATATGGGTCCTGGCTCAATGATCTTGATCGTTTTAGTCATCCTCCTATTGTTCGGTGCTAAAAGAATCCCTGAACTTGCCAAAGGCTTAGGCCGCGGAATTAGAGAATTCAAAGACGCCACCAAGGATATTCAAAACGACCTCGAAGAAGGTATGAAAGACAAGAAAAAGTAATCCTTTAAGCCATTTCCATTGGAAAGATTTAGTTCTTTCGACGAAATCAAAAAATCGCTCGATAAAAATGAGGTTAGCTGTCAAGCTATTGTCTCACATTATTTACAAAATATTCGGACGAAGGCGCATCTCAACGCCTTCGTCGAAGTTTACGAGCAGTCTGCTTTGGCTCATGCTAATCTAGTAGATCAAAAAATCGCACAAGGAAGAGCTGGCAAATTAGCCGGAATGGTCATCGGCATCAAAGATGTCCTCTGCTACAAAGACCACGAAGCCAACGCTTCATCCAAAATATTAAAAGGCTTTCAATCCCAATTCACTACTACTGCTATTCAGCGCCTTATTGATGAGGATGCTATAATTATAGGCAGATTGAATTGTGATGAGTTTGGAATGGGCAGCTCCAATGAAAATTCCGCTCATGGCAGAGTACTGAATGCAGACGATGAGTCCAGAGTTCCGGGTGGATCTTCCGGAGGTTCGGCTGTCGCAGTGCAAGCAAACCTTTGTACTGCTTCACTAGGAACAGATACAGGTGGATCTGTGAGACAGCCCGCTGCTTTCACTGGCGTCATTGGAATGAAACCCACCTATTCAAGAGTTTCTCGATGGGGTCTGATTGCCTATGCTTCTTCTTTTGATGCAATTGGAGTATTTTCTACCACAGTTCGAGACAATGCATTGATCATGGAAATCATTGCTGGTCACGATGAGTTTGACAGCACTTCTTCGAGAAAGCCAGTTTTACATTATAGCGAGCTGTTGCATTTTGATAAAAAAGCCAAAGTAGCTTACCTCAAAGAAACCATCGAGTCATCTGCTCTTCAGGCTGAAATCAAAGCAAACACGCTTGGGGTCTTAGAAAAGTTGAAAAACGAAGGCCATGAAGTACAGGAAGTAAGCTTTCCATTGCTGAAATATATTCTACCTACTTACTACATTCTGACTACGGCCGAGGCGAGTTCCAATCTATCGCGATTTGATGGAGTGAAATATGGCTACCGTACTCCGAATGCGCACAATCTTGAAAGTATGTACAAACTCACTCGAAGTGAGGCCTTTGGTGAGGAAGTAAAGCGAAGAATAATGTTGGGTACTTTTGTGTTGAGTGCGAGCTATTATGACGCATATTTCACTAAAGCTCAAAAGGTCCGAAGACTAATAAAAGATTTTACTGAAAATCTTTTGTCAGATTTTGATTATATTATCATGCCGACGACGCCATCCACGGCGTTCAAATTTGGTGAACATAGTGATAATCCTGTGGCCATGTATTTAGAAGACTTATTTACAGTTCAAGCTTCCGTATCCGGTGTCCCGGCTATCTCGATTCCAAACGGAAAAGATGAGAAGGGAATGCCGATCGGTTTGCAAGTAATCTCAAACTCCTTCAAGGAAGCAGAACTCTATGCTTTCAGTAATTATCTAACTAATCTAACTTTCTGAAAAAGATGAAAAAGAAACTGCTCAGTTCAATCCTACTCGTAATTATAGCTAGTTTGGTTCCACTGAAAAAGGCTTTTTCTCAAGATGAACAGAGTGTAGCCGCCAATGATCTATTGGAGGAAGAGTTGCTCCCTAATTACCAATACGAGTACATTCCTGACTTCACCTACGAAGAGATCAACAAGCGGGTAAAGACAATGGACATTGAGATGTCTTTTGAATTAAACGATCGGATTTTTTCATTTATTCAATATTTCACCGTTCGAAATCGAGACTATACTAAAATGGTTATGGCTCGAAAGGATTTGTTTTTTCCTTTGTTTGATGAGACCATGACAAAGCATGACATGCCATTGGAAATCAAATACCTGTCTATTATTGAATCTGGCTTAGATCCTCAAATTCGTTCACGAGTAGGGGCAATGGGTCTTTGGCAGTTTATGCCCGCTACTGGCGGAATGTATGGAATGCGCATCAACTCGGATGTCGATGATCGAATGGATCCAGATCATTCTACTGAGTCTGCAGCAAAATATCTTAAATCTCTTTATCGAATGTTTGGAGATTGGGAAGTTGCGATGGCAGCCTACAATTGCGGTCCTGGAAATGTGAGAAAGGCAATTCGGAGGTCTGGCGGAAAGAAAACATTTTGGGAAATCTACAATTACCTTCCAAAAGAGACCAGAAGTTATGTGCCTCAATTTCAGGCGATGCTTTATGTGTTGAATCATTTGGAAGATCATAATTTTCATTTGGAAGAACCAACTTATGCCATTGCTCATGAAAAATTCAGATTTAACCGAGCTTTCGAATTGAGTAAATTGGCTGAATTGACCAACCTTTGCGTAACTGACCTTGAAAGACTAAATCCATCCATCAAAAATAAAAAAGTGCCCGATAGCAATCGCGCTATGGCTATTCGAATTCCTAAGGCCAAGTTAGCTTATGTCACAAAAAACTTAGCTTGGTTTACGGATTCACTATCAAACCCTACTGCACAACTATTAGCAAGTCTAGTTGATCCCGAAGTAATTAAAAAAACTACTCCTGCTGAGTCAACAAGAGTTCAAAGTTCAGTTTATAAAGTCAGACCGGGGGATGTATTAGGTACTATAGCCAGTCGACATGGTGTCACAGTGAGTGCCCTCAAAGAATGGAATAATATTTCCTCCAATCTGATTAAAGTAGGCCAGGAATTAAAGATCTCATCAGGTACAAACTCTACAATTGCTCAAGTGAGCTTAAACTCTGGCGGAAAGACACACTATATCGTACAACCTGGAGATTCACTATGGATTATTTCCAAGAAAAACCCAGGATTGACTGTAGAGCAAATTAAGCGGCTCAACAACTTGAATAACAACACGATAAAGCCAGGACAACGATTAATTATCAGTTGATCGACTTTTTTTCAATTGTTAATTTTTTTTAACTATTCCCAAATAGGAGGCTCAAAAAAGGTTAAGTATTTTTAAGTACTTAATTTGTCCTGGAAAAGAAACCTCTTCATTCATGAAACTATTAGCATCATTTATTTCTGGCGTCCTATTGCTAGCCTTGGTGGCAAGTTGTGCTCCAAACGGCGACTCAGCGAATAGTACAAAACCTAAGGCCAGAGGCTCTATTGGAGAAATCATCATGGTCATTGATTCTGTAAAATGGGCAGGCCCCGTTGGGGATGAGCTTAAGACAATTTTCGCATCGGACCTTCCGGGAATGTTCCGTTCAGAGTCAAAATTTAAAGTGAATATCGTGGATCCACGAGCTATGACTCGCATACTCAGAATGTCCACAAACCTTATATATGTCACTACTTTTGATGATAAAGGATCTTCCAGTCAGGCTATTAATGCTCAGTTTTCAAAAGAGTCTAAAGAAAAAGCGATGAATGACGAAAGCATTTACTCTCTTCGAATGGAAGATGAGTATGCTATCGGTCAAGAAGTACTGTACCTATTTGGGAATACGGAGAAAGAGTTAATAGCCAATCTAAAGAAAAATGGAAATAGGCTCCAGAATCTTTTCGAAGTTCGGGAGCGGGGCAGATTAGAGAAAAGTATCCTTGCTCGAAAAAATACAGAAGCCGCAGCGGTAGCCAAAGAGAACCTTGGAATCCAAATCAATGTGCCGGCATCCTACCAAATCGCTAAGTCAGGAGATCAATTTCTATGGCTCAGACAGATTACGCCAAGTGCAAATCGGGCAGATATAAGTTTATTTTTTTATGTGGAAGATTACGTGGATGAATCTCAAACTTTCCCTGAAAACATCCTCAAACTCAGAGACTCTATTGCTCGGACCAATATTTTTGGAGATCCTGAAGACCTCACTTCTTTTGTGACTACAGAAAAACAAATCCCACCTGCATTCAGAAACATGGTGATAAATGATAATTTTACCACCGAAATCAGAGCTTCCTGGAAAACTAACAACTCAAGCATGGGAGGAACATACCTAGGCTATTTGATGGTCGATGAAGAAAAGGGAAAACTTTACTACCTTGAGGGCTTTGTGTACTACCCTAATGAAGTACATCGTGATGCCCTCAGAGAAGTCGAGACCATTCTACTCAACACTGATATAAGTTGGACGGACGACTCGGGGGCCTAAAATCCAATAATAATTTTAGCTTTCTATGGCCATTAAAATTCGTAAAGAAGACGCCCTAAATTACCATACCCAGGGTAAACCTGGAAAAATCGAAGTAGTACCCACCAAACCTCTATCCAGTCAAATGGACCTTGCATTAGCCTACTCCCCTGGAGTAGCTGAACCCTGCAAGGAGATCGAAGCTGACGTAGAGAATGTCTATAAATACACCGCAAAGGGAAATTTAATCGGTGTAATTACTAACGGCACCGCAGTTTTAGGTTTAGGAGATATTGGCCCGGAAGCTTCCAAACCAGTAATGGAGGGCAAAGGTGTGCTTTTCAAGAAATTTGCAGGCATTGACGTCTTCGACATAGAGATCAATGAAAAAGATCCAAAGAAGCTCATCCAAATCATCAAATCCCTAGAGCCTACTTTTGGAGGAATCAACCTTGAGGATATCAAAGCACCTGAGTGTTTCGAAATAGAAACAGCCCTAAAAAAGGAAATGAAAATCCCTGTCATGCACGATGATCAGCATGGCACGGCGATTATATCAGGTGCGGCTTTGCTCAATGCGTTGGAAATCGTCGAAAAGGATATTTCAAAAATCAAATTAGTCGTAAATGGCGCAGGTGCTTCGGCCGTTTCCTGCACCCGCTTTTACATGTCACTTGGGGTGAAACGTGAGAATTTGGTCATGTGTGACAAAGAAGGCGCAATCAGAAATGATCGCCACGAATTGGATGATATCAAACAAGAATTTTCTACCGCTAGAGACATTTTTACCCTTTCTGATGCATTAGAAGGTGCAGATGTGTTTTTAGGGCTTTCCGCTGGAAATATAGTTTCTCAAGATCAAATCAAATTAATGGGACCAAACCCTATAGTTTTTGCCTTGGCAAATCCTGATCCGGAGATTCCGTATGATTTAGCAATTGCAGCTCGTGAAGATTTGATTATGGCTACTGGCCGATCAGATCATCCTAACCAGGTAAATAATGTGCTTGGCTTCCCCTACATTTTCAGAGGCGCCCTTGATGTGAGAGCCACAGTGATCAATGAGGAAATGAAGCTTGCAGCAGCGCAAGCTATTGCGAAACTTGCAAAAGAACCCGTTCCCGATATTGTGAACAAAGCTTATGGTGAAAGCAAATTAGGTTTTGGAAGAATGTATTTAATCCCAAAACCACTAGATCCAAGACTTATCACAACGATTGCTCCTGCAGTAGCTAAAGCTGCTATGGATTCAGGTGTGGCCAAGTTCCCAATTGAGGATTGGGATGCATACGAGCTAGAGCTTCAAGAGCGAATCGGAATCGATCAGCGATTGATGTCTGTGGTAATAGCTAGAGCTAAAAAAGATCCGAAGCAGGTAGTATTTGCAGAAGCTGACAACCGAAAAATCTTGAAGGCCGCTCAAATCATCCGTGATGAAAAGATCGGTAATCCAATTTTGCTTGGAAATCGAAAGAAAATTCTTGCCTTGATCGAAGACAATTCCTTGGACTTGAATGGGGTGACCATCATTGATCCATTGGAAGAAAAAGAAATGCTTAGCAATTTTGCGGAAATTCTTTTCAAGAAAAGACAGCGAAAGGGGATGACCATTTCTGAGGCGGGCCGATTAGTAACTCAGCGAAATTACTTCGGAGCTTTGATGGTCGAGACTGGTGCTGCAGACGCATTTATCTCAGGTCTTACCAAAGATTATCCTAAGACAATTCTCCCTTCTCTCCATGCCATCGGGGTAAAACCTGAAGCCAAGCGTGTAGCGGGAATGTACATAATGAACACGTCTAAAGGGCCTTTCTTCTTTGCTGATGCTACTGTAAATCTTGACCCTACTGCTGAAGAGCTGGTGGATATTATTGGATTGACCGCTGATGCGGTGAGATTCTTTAATATGGAGCCTAAAATCGCGGTCTTATCTTACTCAAACTTCGGCTCGGCGAAAGGAGACATTCCTACCAAAATGGCAAAGGCTACCGCAATGGCAAAAAGTCGATTCCCTGATTTGATTATAGAAGGGGAAATGCAAGCAAACGTTGCCATCAATGAGGAGATCCAACGAGAGATGTATCCTTTCTCCAATTTGCTTAACAAAAAAGCTAATACATTAATCTTCCCGGATTTAAGTTCTGGAAATATCGCTTACAAACTCTTAGCGGAACTTGGAAATGCAGAAGCAATCGGTCCGATTTTGCTGGGTATGAATAAGCCTGTGCATATTTTACAGCTAGGAAGCTCGATTCGAGAAATCGTAAATATGGTAGCAATAGCTGTGGTAGATGCTCAAAAAAACATCTAAGCTATGATCGCATATCTAAGCGGAAGATTAGTAGTAAAGGACCCAACGCATGTAATTATTGATGTAGGAGGAATTGGCTACCTAGTCAAGATTTCACTTCAAACTTATAGCAAAATTAAAGATGAGGAGCAGATCAAGCTCCTCACTTTTTTGCATATCAAGGAAGATGCACATACACTTTACGGCTTCAGAGAAGAAGATGAAAAGCGTCTTTTTTTACTTTTAATCGGGATCAATGGGGTAGGTCCAAATACAGGTCTGATGATTTTATCTTCCTTGAGCGCTGAGGAAATAGAACATGCCATTCTTTCCGGAGATGTAGGCACGATTCAGCATGTCAAAGGCATAGGCACCAAAACAGCCCAACGGATAATTCTGGAATTAAAGGATAAGGTTGGAAAAGCTGGAAACGATGGAAGCACTGCTCCGCTAGGATTTTTGAAATCAAGTAATAAAACGCGGGAAGAAGCGTTACAAGCCTTAGTTACGCTAGGATTTCCAAAGGCTGCTGCTGAGAAGAATATAGCTGCTGTTCTCAAAAAAACCGTCGGCGAAATTTCGTTAGAAGATTTAATTAAATCATCTTTAAAGACACCTTAATCTAAAGCTGTATTGAACTTTCGGGAGACTCTGACTTTTTTCAGGCGAAGGTTTCTAGGAGGTTGGCCTCAATTCATCATCCTAGTTGGCCTCTTACTTTCCTTCTCCACTTCCCAGGCTCAACAAACCAGTCCTGACAGCACTCAGTCTCGGATTGATTCATTGAATCTCAGAAGAATGACCCCCTCATATTTGCTTTGGCAAAATATGAGGACGAATCCCCTATTCCCCCAGCGCAATCCTTTTTATAATTCAAGCATCCCGTTTTATAAACCTTCGCCTGTTAATCAATCCGTCCAAGTCTTGGTCGATTCTACGCTTAGGTACAATATTGTAGATCAATTGGATTCTACACGAATTGGAAATGAACAGGAGTATGATTTTGAAGAATTTTCAAAAATTCAGGAGTACAAGGTTCGACAGGATTATTGGAGAAGTCGAGCAAGAGGCGGCGATGGAGAAAGTGCCGTGGAGGGCCGAGGTCTGATTCCCCCGTTGACCATTAGCCCATCTTTTGATCGTTTATTTGGGGGCTCCGAGATTAACATTATTCCTTCGGGCTATGTGAATCTGGATTTTGGAGCGGTATTTAGGCGAGTCGACAATCCTACTCTGCCTATCCGCCAACAGCAAAACGGCGGATTCAATTTCAACCAACAGATACAAATGGCGGTTAATGGAACGCTTGGGAAAAAGATGAAAATAGGTGCAAACTTCGACTCCAATAATTCCTTTGATTTTCAAAACCAGTTAAAAGTAGAATTCACTGGGTTTGAAGAAGACATCGTCAAATCCATCGAGATCGGAAATGTGAGTATGCCTGTTCAAAACCGATTGATTCAAGGCGCTCAAAACCTCTTTGGCGTAAAAACACAGCTTCAATTTGGGAAATTAAGCATGACTGCAGTCGCCTCTACTCAACGAGGCAGGCGAGATAATTTGACCATTGATGCAAATGGACAAGGTAGGACTTTCGATATCCAAGCATCAAGATATGATGAGAATCGCCACTTTTTCCTTGCACACTTTTTCAGAGACAATTACGAGAAATGGTTGAGAGGACTCCCACAAGTGCTTTCCGGAGTCAATGTGACTCGAATTGAAGTTTACGTCATGAACCGTGCGACAAAAACAGAAACCCTGCGAAATTTTGCCGCTTTTATTGACCTAGGCGAGGGAAGGGTCCTATTTAATCCTTCGAATCCAGCTGTAGGAGCTGGAAATACTGGCGCACCCGCAGGAAATAATGCAAATAATTTGTATAGCTCGATTTCGAATAACTCTTCTTTTAGACCTTTTGACACTGGAGCAAGATCAATTGAATCTACGTTAGGATTACGAAAAGGAATCGACTTTGAACAAATAAACAGCGCGCGGAAATTAGATCCTTCAGAGTACTTTTTCAACCCACAACTTGGCTACCTATCTCTTTACCGAAAGCTTCAAAATGATGAAGTACTAGCAGTATCCTACGAATACACGTACAACGGACAAGTATTTAAAGTAGGTGAACTGACGGAAGATTACCAAGCTCGCGAAGAAGATGAACTGATTTTTTTAAAACTTCTTCGTCCTGCACGAATCAATACACAGATTCCTACTTGGGATTTGATGATGAAAAACATTTATTCATTGAATGCAAATCAGATATTAAGAGAAGGCTTCCAACTTCAGGTAATCTATCGGGATGACCGGACGGGATTAGACAACCCTTCTTTGCTCGAAGGCCAAAATGTCAAAGACATTCCTCTTATTCGACTGACCGGTCTAGACAATCTAAATCCTCAAAATGATCCTGCGCCTGATGGGAATTTTGACTTCGTGGAAGGCTTGACTATTCTATCCAATAGAGGACTATTAATATTTCCTGTTCTGGAACCTTTTGGATCCAATCTCGCAGAGAAGTTCAATCCTACCGAGGTAGTTTTGAAGGACAAGTATGTCTATGACACCCTCTACAGCACTACCCAAGCCGATGCAGAATTAGTCACCCGACTCAACAAGTACTTTCTGAAAGGTAGACTTACAGCAGGATCAGCCAGTGAGATCCAACTTCCCGGTTTAAATATTTCTCCCGGATCTGTAGTTGTCCAAGCGGGAAATATTCCACTTACCGAAGGAGTAGACTTTACGGTCGATTACAATACCGGTCGATTAGTAATCATCAATGACGCCATCCTCCAGTCTGGAAAGCAAATTAATGTAAGCTTTGAGAAAGCCGATTTGGTTTCCTTCCAAACACGAAGCTTATTGGGAACTCGATTCGATTACCTTTTCAACGATAAATTCAACTTGGGAGGCACCTTTCTTTATCTGAATGAGCGACCAAATGTCACCCGAATTGCCACGGGAAGTGAGACCTTACGAAATAGCATATGGGGACTCGATGCCAACTATAGTGATGAATCTCGATGGTTGACCAAATTGGCCGATGCGCTCCCTTTTACTGACACGAAGGAGACCTCGATGGTTCTATTTAGCGGGGAGTTTGCACATTTGATTCCGGGCACTTCTAATCAGGTGGGCGGAGATCAGGCCTCTTATATCGACGATTTTGAGGCAGCAGTCACACCATTCAATTTAGGCGGAGCCGCAAACCAAAACTGGAAATTGGGATCTACTCCGGAGACAGATGATAGCCGATTTGATTTGAGTGATCAAACAGAAGATAATCTTGGCATAGCCTATCGCAGAGCCCGATTAGCTTGGTATAATATTGATAATATTTTCTACCGGGAAAATGGGCCTGGCGTTCCAGCTAACATTACTCGGGAAGATCGTCGAAATCACTATGTGAGAAGAGTACTGCCTCAGGAGATTTTTCCACAACAAGACCGAGATGTCATTATTACACCTGAGCCACTTTTTGAGTTAGCTTACTTCCCAAGTGAACGGGGAATGTATAATTACAACACCAATCTGACTCAAAATGGATTTTTACCTAACCCGAAAAGAAACTTTGGCGCGATTACCCGAGCGATCACCACAGAAGTAGACTTTGACCGGACAAATATCGATTACATAGAATTTTGGCTTCTTGATCCATTTATTTCCGGTGAAAATGGAAAAGTGCTTGATGGGGTTTTCAATCAGAATAATACCACTGGGGGTAAATTTATCATCAACCTTGGAGATATCTCCGAAGATGTCTTGAAAGATGGAAGACATGCCTTCGAGAGTGGACTTCCTGCGGATGGTGATCCATCAGAAACAGGTAGCAACGAGTGGGGTCGCATCACCAGAGAGCAATTCTTATTGCCTGCTTTTGATAATTCTGAAATTTCAAGAGTAAACCAAGATGTCGGTTTGGATGGATTAAAAAATGAAGATGAGCCAGCTTACTTCAGAACCAGGTTCCTTGATCGGATCAACGTTGCTCCTGAAGCTAGAACAAGGATCGAACAAGACGTTTCGTCGGATCTTTTCCAATACTATTTGGATGAAAATTTTGACCAGAACAATGTCAAAATCCTTGAGAGATATAAAAAATTCAATGGCCAAGAGGGAAACACTCCAGTAACTGCAGATCAAAACCTTCCATACACTCCATCTGGTTCCAACTTACCGGACAACGAAGATCTAAACATTGATAACACCATCAATGAACTGGAAAACTACTACGAGTATGAATTAGACCTTCGACCGGGACAATTACAAGTGGGCCAAAACTACGTCATAGATAAAGTCACCCACAACGAGGCCGGTGAAAATGTGGATTGGTATTTAATACGAATTCCCGTTCGCCAGCCTGATCGTGTACAGGGAAGTATCAGCGGATTCAAATCCATTCGTTGGATCAGGACTTACCTCACGGATTTTGAGCAGCCTGTGGTGTTGCGTATGGCAAACTTCCGGATGGTTGGTAGTCAATGGCGAGTATTCCAAGAATCACTTTTTGAGCGAGGTTTCTTTGAAATTCCTGAGCCTGACAATTCCAATGTCACAGTTGATGTCGTAGGAATTGAAGAAAATAGCCAAGGAAGCGGTACCCAAAGTCCATATTTACTTCCTCCGGGAATCATCCGAGATCGGGATAATACCTCCACTGTGGAGCGCCGATTGAATGAGCAGTCGCTTAGAGTATGTGTGGAAGATCTTCAGGCCAAGGATGCGCGGGCAGTTTTCAAGAATGTAACACTTGATTTGGTTCAATTTGAGCGAATCAAAATGTTCTTACATGCAGATAGTGAGGATGCAATTGACGGTGAGATTACAGCCTTCTTAAGACTAGGAACCGACTTCACAGAAAATTATTATGAGATCGAGGTTCCGCTTACTATTACTCCGAAAGGCACTAGAGATCCTAGACTAATCTGGCCTCTTGAGAATGAAATTGATATTGCTATTCAAGAGATTGTTGGGGTGAAAGTGGAGCGCGATAATAAAAGGGTTCCGCTCAACCTTCCTTTTTCTCAAACAATCCGGCAGTATAAAGTGACTGTGGTAGGTAGGCCAGAACTCTCCCAATCCCAGACTACCATGATCGGAGTCCGTAACCCTGGCCTCAATGGAGGAGGAAGTCGAAGTATCTGTATTTGGGCGAATGAATTACGAGTTACTGGCTTTACCAAGTCAAATGGCTGGGCAGCAAATGCTTTGTTTAATGCTAAAATCGCAGATGTTGCTGTAGTTTCTGCTTCAATCAGACACAATTCAATCGGGTTTGGCGGTTTAGAAACTCGACTTTCACAGCGATCTCGTACTGCAACAACTCAATATGATATCTCCACTAATGTGGAAATCCACAAATTACTACCAGAAGGGTTGGGAATTAGTATTCCTTTCTATTTCAGTATTGAAAATGCAACGACAAGACCGCAGTATGATCCGTTGAATCCGGATGTCCCATTTGAGGTGGCGCTACAGAAATTTGAAACGAATCAACAACGTGACATTTACCGAGGGATCGCCTTGGATCAGCTGAATCGAAAAAACTTCAGCTTTAATAACGTTCGAAAAATAAAAACCAATCCCGAAGCGAAAAACAGATTCTATGACATCAGCAACTTGTCCCTCTCCTATTCTTTCGGTACCGTGACGCAGACAAATGCACAGATTCAGGATTACAATTTCAAAACCTATAGAGGGAATGTTACCTATAGCTTCCAACCAAAGCCGCTCTTGATTGAGCCATTTAAGAATTCGGAATTTTTGAATTCCCCAAATCTCCGGTTAATCAAAGATTTCAATTTAAACCTATCTCCTACTCTGGTCTTGGCAAGGTTAGACGTTGATCGAAGATTCCTCAGCACTCAATATCGAAATGATCAATTAGGAATAGCTGGCGTGGATCGTCTTTTCCAAAAAAGCTTTTTTATGAATCGCTTTTACACGGTGAATTGGGATCTAACTAAGAATCTTCGGGTAGATTACAGCGGAAGTGTTTTGGCAGTAGTGGATGAGCCACAAGGAGATTTGGATACCCAAGAAAAGGCTGATTCGGTGCGAACGAATTTCTGGCAATTCGGCAGAAGGACGAATTACAATCACAACGTAAATTTGAACTATACTATCCCTTTTGATAAGTCTCCTTTGACCGATTGGATCAGAGCTGACTATCGCTATGGAACTACCTATACTTGGATGACTGGAGCAATTGGTCAGCGAGACACCTTAGGTAATGCAATCCAAAACACTCGAGATCAAAGTCTCCAAGGAAAGCTAGATTTAGTCAAGCTTTACAATAAGAATAAAAAATTAGCTGCTCTGAATGCACCAAAGCGACCGAGTATCCCAGGCAGGAATACCTTGACAGCTGAAGACACCATTGGATCACCCTTTACTAATAAACTCTTGAAAACCTTGATGATGATCAAGGAATTCACCTTTACAGTGGGAAAAATAGAGGGGACATTCTTACCAGGATATCTTCCTAACACAGGTTTATTGGGAATGGATCGGCTTTTCGGCAATCCAGGCTTAGCATTCTTGTTTGGCGGCCAAGACCCTACCATAAGAAACGAATTTGCCAGTATAGGAATTATTGCTCCCAGTCCGGAATTGACGACACCTTTTCTCCAAAACAGAGTAGTGAATATGAGATTCGGAAGTATGGTCGAGCCCTTCCAAGATTTCAAGATCACCCTGAATGCGAGCAAAAGGGAATCAGGGGAATACCGAGAAATATTCAGAAATTCTTTTGATAACCCGGGTGAGTACCTATCGGTAAGCCCGAACCGAACCGGTTCTTATGGCATTACCACGATCATGCTGGGAACAACTTTCAGTAGAGATGACTTCGATAATATCTCTCCACTATTTACTGATTTTGAAAACAACCGAGCAATAATAAAATCGAGATTGGAAGGTGATTCACGTGGAGAATTTTCGACAAATGGTCAGGATGTACTTATTCCATCATTTTTGGCGGCTTATCAAGGAAAAGATGCAAGCAGTATCAACCTCAATCCTTTCCCGAAAACACCTCTACCAAATTGGAGATTAGACTATCGGGGCCTTTCACGAGTAAAGGGTCTGAGCGATATTTTTACAAGTATCAATATCACTCATGCTTATACTTCCACTTATGATGTAAGCAATTTCTCTAATTCATTACAGTACCAAAATGGATTAGAACTCTTCAATACGTTGCAGGATATCCCTTTACCCTCAGAAATAAACGAATCAGGGCAGTTTATCCCAATTTATGTTTTAAATCAAGTGGTGCTTTCTGAGCGGTTTGCTCCATTGATTGGATTAGACCTCTTGACCAAAAACAGGTTGAATATAGCTGTGAACTTCAACAAAGAGCGGAATTTGGGACTGAATTTTTCCAACTCACAAGTAACCGAGCAGCGAAGCAATGATTTTGGAATTAACATCGGCTTCATCAAAGCTGGAATGAAAATACCATTCAAAATCCAAGGTAGACAGACCGTGTTGAAGAATGATTTGCAGTTTAGGATGGATGGTAGAGTGGTCGATACCCGAACTATCCAGCGAAAAATTGAAGAACAAAGTACAGTAACAAATGGAAATCTAAGTATCCAAATCCGGCCTACGGTTAGTTATTTGATAAACCAAAATCTGAACCTTACTTTCTACTTTGACCGAACTATCAATGATCCACGTATCACGACCGCATTCAAAAGATCATCCACAGCTTTTGGTGGACAATTACGATTTAATTTATCCCAATAGATTTTAAACTTATCATATTCCTGCTATTTTTGGGGCCTTATAAAAACATACAAAAATGAATTTTCCTCAAGAATTAAAGTACACCAAAGACCACGAATGGGTTAAAATTGATGGTGATGTTGCTACGATCGGAATTACCGAATTTGCCGCAGGCGAATTAGGAGACATCGTGTATGTAGAAGTAGAGACCATTGGAGAAATCCTAGATTCAGGAGCGGTATTTGGGACAGTTGAAGCAGTTAAAACTGTCTCTGATCTCTTCATGCCCTTGAATGGCGAAATTCTTGAATTGAATACTGAGTTAGAAGCAAATCCAGAATTGGTCAATGAATCTCCTTACGAGGACGGCTGGATGATCAAGATAAGAATCTCTGGTGATTTGCCTGACGATTTACTCTCAGCCGAAGAGTACGGAGAGCTGGTAGGAAATTAAGTAGGATGCTAAGATTAATATTGGCCTTCAGCTGGCTAATTATTATTTGTGTTGCGATGCTTACCCCTGGCGATAAATTTCCTGACGCCAACTATTTTAACCTCCAAGACAAGTTAATCCATCTTATTTGTTTCGCAGGATTAAGCTTTCTTTGGTGCGGGGTCGGAATTAAAAAATCTGAGTTACCCAAAGGGAAAAATAGGTTAATTCTAAATTTCATTCTCTTTGGTCTGGTTGCGGGAATTGGATTGGAGTATGCTCAGCGATTTATCCCCTACCGGACATTCGATTTTATGGACATGATTGTCAATGAAATAGGTGGGATTTTAGGTTTATTAGGATATTTTAAGATTCCGACAACCTCATTCCACTTGGAATAATCCTTTATAATTATTACAATTGTTAATCTGAACTAGAAAATTTAACCCGTTTAAACCAAATTCATCATGGAAGCAAAAAAGACTCCCAGCGCTGATCTAACCAGAAAATCAGGAATGTTCCTGAACTTGGGTTTAGCAGTTGCTGTAGGTGCTACTCTTCTTGCCTTCGAGTGGAAATCATACGACGATGGTTCGCTTAAGGACCTAGGTCAAGTGACTGATAATTTCGAAGAGTTGCTAGATATTCCTATCACTGAGCAGCCACCACCACCACCTCCACCTCCCGTGGAGCAACCGATCATCGAAGAGATTCCTGATGAAGTAGAAATTGAAGATAAAATCGAAGTAAACTTTGACGTTGACGTTAAAGAAACTACGGTAATCAAAGAAGTGATCATCAAAGATGCGCCAGTAGTGGAGAAAGCAGATGAGATCTTTGACGTAGTGGAAACTCAGCCAAATCCTCCAGGGGGAATGTCTGGATGGAACGCTTACCTCTCCAAAAACTTGTCTTACCCAACTCAAGCCCGAAGAATGGGTATCGAAGGAACAGTAATCGTGGTATTTGTTGTGAATACAGATGGTTCTATTCAAGATGTCGAAGTTCTTAGAGGTATCGGTGGTGGAGCCGACGAAGAAGCGGTTAGGGTTGTAAGAGAGGCTCCCAAGTGGGAACCTGGTAAGCAACGAGGTAGACCAGTTCGTACTCGAATGAGATTACCGATTCGATTCAAATTAAGCTAAAATGTAAACCCCGAAAGAATCGGGGTTTTTTTTATGTCAATTTTTTGACACCTTTTAAGGTAGTTAATTTTCGTTAGCAGATTTGTATGCTGCTTATCAAGTGATTAATTTCTGTGAGTATTATTTGTCAACCAAAATCAAACACTCATGGAATTAAAGAAAAACCCCCGCTCTGACCTCAAAAAATGGTCGTCTGCCTTCACCAATCTTGGTTTGGTAGTCAGTGTTTCTGTAGTATTGGCGGCTTTCGAATGGAAAGCTTACGATGATTTTCAATTGAAAGATTTCAGTTCTTCATCAGAAATTTGGGATATGCCGGAGATTCCCATCACCCTTCAAACCCCACCCTCTCCACCGGAACAAGCTCCAGAACTCATTATCAAACCGGATGATGAAAAAATCGATGAGATTGAATTGATCATTGATATTGATGCGCCAATAAATACTCCGCTTCCAGCCATCGAATTAACAAAACCGCCGATTATAGACGACCCCGATATAATCATTGATTTTGTGGAGAAACAGGCTTCATTCAAAGGAGGAATGGATGCTTGGTATGTCTATCTTAAGAAACACCTATCCTTTCCAAGTCAAGCCAGAAGAATGGGTATAGAAGGAACTGTGATTGTTCGCTTTGTAGTCAATACTGATGGATCCATACAGAATGTTGAAGTACTTCGAGGTATTGGCGGCGGCTGTGATGAAATTGCTGAAAATGTAATCAAAAACTCTCCGAACTGGAATCCTGGGATAAGCAAGGATCGACCGGTAAGATCTCGAATGACCATGCCTATTCGATTTAGATTAGATTAAAATTGTTCTATACTATTTCCTATGGAAGCTTTTACCTTCAAGTAGAAGCTTCCTTTTTTTTAATACTAAATTGGTATAGCTTCAATCTTAATTATCCATGCACAAATACACCTTACTAGCCATTCTCGCATTCTTCCTTTTGATCCGGTGTACTTCTAAAGATCCTGAATTTGATATTTTGATTTTGAATGGGACAATTTATGATGGAACAGCTTCTGAACCTTTTCAAGCAGATATAGGAATTTACGCTGGCCGAATTAATACAATTGGCGACCTTTCGAATAGCACTTCCAAAGAAACGATCGATGCCAAAGGTCTTGTGATTTCCCCTGGATTCATCGACATGCATACGCATCTAGAACCCATTATGGAGATGCCTTTAGCCGAAAGTTTGGTCCGCCAAGGCGTCACCTTAGCTTTAGGTGGTCCAGACGGAGGCAGCCCTTGGCCAATTGGAAGCTATTTGGATTCACTTGAGAATATTGGTCTTGGCGTAAACGTTGCGTACTTAATTGGCCACAATACCATTCGAAAAGAAGTAACGGGGCTCGAGGACCGAGAGCCCACCTCCCAAGAATTAAAATTAATGAAAAGCTATATAAAGCAAGCAATGGATGAGGGAGCTTTTGGGATTTCGACTGGACTAAAATATTTACCAGGAACTTTTGCCAAAATTGATGAGGTAATTGCACTATCAACTATAGCAGCCCAAAGTGGCGGTATTTATACTTCACATCTAAGAGAAGAAGGTTTGGGCCTTATAGAAGCTGTTCAGGAAGCGATTTCAATTTCGAGAGAAGCACAGATTCCAGTAGTCCTCACCCATCATAAAGCAATCGGTGTGAAAATGTGGGGAGCAAGTTCCAAGACCTTAGCATTGGTAGATTCGGCTAGAGCCATTGGGTTAGATATAATGATGGATCAATATCCATATACTGCAAGTCATACCGGGATAAGCGTTTTGATTCCCAGCTGGGCTCTGGAAAATGGCGAATTTGCGACTCGGGTAGAAAATCCAACACTGAGAGACAGCATTAAAAAGGGAATAATTTTCAATATTCTGAATGACCGTGGTGGAGAAGACCTCAATCGAATTCAATTTTCTAGCGTGGAATGGGATCCAAGTCTGGAGGGAAAAACGCTCCATGACTGGGTCATTAGAGAAGGCAAAGAGGCTACTATAGAAAATGGAGCTGACTTAGTGATTCAAGCCCAACTTAATGGAGGAACGGGTACGATCTACCATGCCATGGATGAATCTGACGTGGAGCGAATCATGAAGCATCCTATGACTATGATCGGATCTGATGGGAGACTTTCCAAACCAGGCGATGGGCATCCACATCCGAGGGCTTATGGTACTTTCCCGAGAGTGCTTGGATATTATGTCAGAGACAAAAAAGTACTAACGCTTAGCGAAGCTATCCATAAAATGACTGGATTGTCCGCTAAGCGATTGGGATTGACTGATCGAGGAATAATAAAGGAAGGAGCTGTAGCTGATATTACGATCTTTGATGCTGACCAAATAATGGATCAATCCACTTTTACAGACCCACATCAATATCCTTTAGGGATCGAATTTGTAATCATTAATGGTGAAATTGCTGTGAAGAATGGGGACTATCTAGCAGTACCGGCTGGAAAAGTAATTCGTAAGACAAAACGTGACTAATTAAAGCACATTCAGGGCCTGCTCCTTTATTTTCTCCAATTCATCTTTCATCAGAATCACGTGCTTTTGCATTTCAGCGTCGTTAGCTTTGGAACCGATGGTATTGATCTCTCTACCTATCTCTTGGCTGATAAAACCTAATTTCTTGCCTTGCATGGTCTCCTCATTTAAGGATTTTGAAAAATACTTCAAATGCGTGTCAAGTCTGACCAGTTCTTCGGTGATATCTAATTTCTCGAAATAATAAATCAGCTCTTGCTCAAATCGATTAGCATCGAAAGAGGTTTCATCCAGCCATTCTTTAAAATGATTCCGAATTTTATCCTTAATTCTATCCTTTCGCTTTCCTTCTTGTGATTTTATTTGATCCAATCCTGCGGCAATCGTATTGATGTTTCCTATTAATTTTTCAAAAAGTGAATTCCCTTCATCTTGTCTAAAGGAATCACATTTTTTTAGTGCTTGAGTAATCACGTTTTTAACTGCTATCCAATCCTCTTCATTCTCTTTGTCCTCTGAAGAAATTTGAGAAATCACATTCGGGGATTGAAGTGCAAGTTTGAAGATATCTTCATTCGAATCATTGACCGAGTCAGCAAGTTCTTTATACTTGGCGTAGAAAAGCTTGAATAGCGAATCATTGATTGAAACAGGAATATCGCTGACTCCCTTGGTAGAAAAATCAACTGAAATACTAACTTTTCCTCGATCTAGGATAGACTGTGCTATAGTTCTTATCTCGAGTTCCTTATCCGAAAACTGTCTTGGACTTCGAATCGAAAGGTCTAAAAATTTTGAATTGAGAGATCTGACCTCAACCTGGATTATCAGTTGGTCATTTTCAAATCCGGCATTTCCGTAGCCGGTCATAGATTTGATCATAATTTGATTTAGAAATTGAAGCCTAAAGTTACATAGAACTTCAAATCTTCTGTCTCATAATTTCTCATTGGTCTTGCAACGTCAAATTTCACGTAGTAATTCAACAAGACCGTCCGCAATCCTGCACCGTAGCTTTGAAGCCATGGGTTATTGAAATTATTTAAAACGATGGTAAATGGTGATCCCTCTGTGTTGATAACCTCTGTATTTTGATCATTGACTTTTTCCCAAGGTGCAAAATCATTCCACGCTGACCCGACATCGTAGAATCCAACCAATTGGAAGTTTCTGATAAAATTAGAAGTGATATTTCCTCTGGTCAAATAAGCAAATAATGGGATTCTAAGCTCTGACGTAAAGGTGATCACATTCCTACCTCTGATCTCATCATAGTTATACCCTCTGAGATCTACAAAGTCTGCAAACAGAATATTGGATTTTTCAACCCCAGTTGGATTTCGAACCGGTGATGATTCAGGACGATTTGCCGGTGGTCTGTAAAAATCATTAAACAGCCAATTATCCATGCCACCCACCAAATAGGTTTGTGGATTGTTCCCCATGAAAGAACCTACATACAATCGAGATGCGAAAATGATGTTTTTATGAATTCGTTGGTAATTTCTAAGATCTGCATAGAAGTTGCTGAATGATCTGCCCGAATTACTCAAAGCCGCATAATTAGCATATCCGATTTTACCCTTGAACCCTGCCTGAGTGTACAGGCCAAGTTGCTCGGTGCGATCAAAGACCAATTCTGCCCTTCCTCCGATGTAATTCACATCCAGACTATTCTCATTAGGCAGATTGCCAAGGATTAAAGAATCCGAATTCAAATTAAAATATTGTGTTTTAGCCAGAAAAGGTGAAATCGTAACTTTGGTATTTGGATTCAATGGATAAGAAACACTGGCCTCAACTTTACTCAGGACATATTTCTGATCAGTAATATCTGGTTCGCTGACACGAATTGTTCTTCGATCAAATCTTCCTTTGAAGTCAATTCGACTTTTTAAATATTCATATTCAAAAAACAAATCACCCCCGGATCTAAAGTCTACTGTAGTCATCACCCCTCCATGGAAGGAATGATTATCCAGCAAATCTGTAATCTTACCTGTCAGGCTAATTCCAAAACCTCGCAGTGGATCTACAACAAATCGGGTATTGACATGATTGATAAAAAACTGCTCCTCCATAGCTATAGGACCCGAGACTCTCTTTTGTAGGCTTTGCTTTCTAAAAGTTTCTAAGAGGTTCACTTTATTAGAACTTCCTATGCTGCTATTCTCACGTTCCAAAGTTGGATTAGGCAGCGAATCGAAAGTATAATTTTCAGTATCTATTCCTTTTTTGGATTCAAAACTCAAACGTTTTAGATCAATAGAAGTCGAGGTGTTTTTCGAAGTGGTATCTATAGGTGCAATGGACTTTTCGAGTGCGGTAGGGATAGGATTCGCCACTACTGCCTTTTCTCTGGCTTCCCGCTCTTCGAGCAGTCTTCTTGCCGCTAGTCTTTCATTTAGACTTTTTGCTTGAGCGAGTTGGATTCTTGGCGTACTTGGTGTGAATTGATCTGAATTTGAAAAACCTTCTACGATCAAAAAGCTTTCTCTTCCATCTCTTACGGCATACGCAATTTTGTTCATTCGACTATTCACGTCAAACGCCTCAATGCTTTTGTTGAATGCAGAAATTTGATTGGAAACCTGATTGCCGATATTCAATCGCATCAAATTATTAATCCCGCTTAAATCGCTCATGTAAACGATCAAATTGGGATTTATTCGTCGAGCTCCAAGATTTTTACTGTTTGCATTTGTGAGCTGCTTGGTGACTACAGTATCAGTCACTTGCACCATATAAAGGTTGAAATACTCCGGGTAATCCTTCAATTCAATCTGTTTTCCAGCTAAGGAATCCGGGAGGTCCTTGAAATTGGAGGAATAAATGATCGTGGAGTCATTCAAAAACATAGGTGACAAATCATCAAATTGATCATTTGTCAATCGCTTACCTTGGCCCCTGATGTTGAGGGTGAAGATATCAGATTTGCCATTTGAAATAGCTGAAATAGTCATATTCTTACCTGTACTATTAAAGTCAAGACTTAGAATTTGAGTGATATTTCTTAAGAAAATTTTATCCTGACTTGACCCATCAATGGATCTAAGTCGGAGTGTGGTTGTACCTCTTCGAAAAGATGCGATTGCAATATTTGCTGAGTCTTTCCAGGCGATAACTGGAGCCAAGAAGTTTGGATTCTGATCTTCCAGAACTGTTCCTCCTGTGAAAATGGTCCGCTCCTCTCCACTGGAAACATCACGGACTTGCACTTTGAATTTCCCTCCATTATTTAAAACATAGGCGACATTCAGTCCGTCAGGGCTAAACTTGATATCATTTATGGCTCCAATTACTCGGGAAGAAGTCTCTGCTACAGCAGCATTTCGATCTACATCCTTAAATGAGTTTTTAACCTGGTCATTGATCGCCAAATAATAATTTTTCCAATCGTCGGTAAAAGTCTTATAATTTAAGCCAACAGTATTTGCAATACTGTTTTCTTCATTTCGATTGATTCGGGATAGATTAAGGATACTGGAAATATATCTCCTACCATACTTCTCAGCGATATAGTTCCAAACCGATTGCCCCACTAACGCAGCCTCTTTTTCTTTTAACTTTAAGATTTTTGGCTTTTCTTCCTTTTGGAAATAGTGACGGATGTAATCATCCATTTCCCTACTCCAGCCCTTTGCCAGATAAAGTGCAATACCATCAACGTACCACTCTGGGAACGAATTCATCAAATTGGACTGAAAAGCATCCGCAACTGATGATCCATATAGCATCTCTTCGATGATCACTTTGGAAGTAGCATAGATCAAATCATCTTTGAATCGATCCATTTGACCTTTATAGGCCACTTCTGCAATCAATCGATTGAAGTTTGTCTGTCCTTCCTCGCTGAACTGTTCCTTATTTAAGCCCAGATTGCTTTGTAGCAACTCTTCCGGAGAATTATAAATGTATATCCTTGGTTTGGTGTAGGCTACGTAGCCAATCATCTGCGTCAACCGATCAAATTCTGACTCCAGGTATTCGATAGCCATTTTCGCATTTGCACCGCCACGATCATAATAATAGACTTCGAAATTATTCGAAGTATAGAAATACCATTCAAATTGCTTGTGTTGAAGTCTATTTTTACCGAAACGCTCTTGATCAAATTGCGCATTCGCTAAGAAAGAACTTAAACATAAGCCGGTAAAAACAATAAAACGGAATAGGTGATATCGCATTCGTTGTACTAGAAGTTGCTTTTAAATATAGTTAAAATAACGTGCTATGTCCACTTCACTTTCCATGGGCTTATTTTCCAATAAATATCCCGTCATTAATTTACTAAAATATGGCACAAGAGAAACACCTTTTGCTCCAAAACCATTGAATACGTAAACGCTCTTTTCCAATGGATGTTTACCCAAAAATGGCTTTCTGTCGCGGGTTGCAGGCCTTATTCCTGTTTTATGACTTTTGACACTACTAATTGGCTCATTTACAAGCCCTTTAAGTCGATCAAGAATTTCCGCCTTCGCTGATTCTGTTGGCCCCTTATCCAAATCATGTTTGCTGTAAGTAGAACCAACTCGATGAAGATTTGGCTCAAGCCCTACTCTGAAAACTCCTCTGTTAACGATGTAATCCGGATTAAAATTCTGTTCAATTTCTAAAATCTCACCTTTGACCGGAGCAAATGGCAAAAATTTAAAGAAAGTTGAATTCGAAGCCCCCAAACCATTGCAGTAAACCAGAAAATCAAATTCTAGTTCTTTATATCGCCATTGATCAGCTTCTTTTGATAATTTTTCCTCCTCAAAGTTTTCAAAAACCAGGTCATCTCTCAGCAGTTCGCCCATCGCATCCAAAAACTTCGGGATTTGAAGCCAGCCTGAATTCTTTAGCATCACTCCACCGAAACTATCATATAATGATTGCGACTGACTTTTTGTATAAATCTCATCCAAATAAGGCATAAATCCCGGATCAGAGCTATGGCCCATCCATTCGTTCTGCTCTTCGATAGATAAAAACGGACGATAAATTTTCTGAATAGTCAAAAATTCCTTTCCCGTGAGTTGCTCAAGTTCCTGATAGAATGGAACAATTTCCGGAAAGAGCTGATCTGCTTTCCAAGTTTTCACCATCTTCCTTCCGGTGATGGGATTAAATAAACCTGCGGCAACTCGGCTGGATTGATTTTCATGCGGGAGGTCAAAAATCCGGACAGTTTTGCCAGCCTTTTTGAGCCTATATCCCAATGAAAGCCCCGCAATCCCTCCACCAATTAGTAAAAAATCAATTTTCATAGCCCAAATTAAAGGTATAATTCTTTATTTTGCTCGCTTCCAGACGACAATTCCAATGCTTCATATCAAGTCCTTCACATTTAATCCTTTCGAGGAAAACACCTACCTAATTTACGATGAGTCCGGCGAGGCCACACTGATCGATCCTGGATGCTATGAGGTTGAGGAGCAACTGGACCTTCTTGATTTTATTACTGAAAAAAAACTAAAGGTCACCCAATTGATCAATACACACTGTCATGTAGATCATGTTTTGGGAAATTTTTGGGCAAAAAAAACATTCAGTTTGCCTTTGGGAATTCACCAAAATGAGGTTCCCGTTTTGAAGTCTGTCGAGGTCTATGGGCCTAATTATGGCTTTAACAACTATCAAAGCACTGAAGCGGATTATTTTCTAAAGGAAGGCGAACAGTTGAAAGTGGGAAAAGAATCACTCGAAATTTTGTTTGTTCCCGGACATGCCCCTGGACATCTCGTTTTCTATCATAAACCAAGTCACCAAGCAATTGTTGGAGACACCATATTTCGTGGAAGCATTGGACGAACTGATTTACCTGGTGGGAATCATCAGCTTTTATTAACCAAAATAAAATCTGAATTGCTTACACTCCCAGATGAGACAGTTCTTTTTCCAGGTCATGGGCCATCTACCACCGTTGCTTATGAAAAAGCTTCTAATCCATTTGTAGGAAAATCAGCCACAACGTGAAAATCAAATCAAATATCCCAAATGGATTTACCCTACTCAATCTCCTCTCAGGAGTCATTGGGATAATTTGGGTTTTGCAAGGAGACATCTTATCAGGAGCTTATTTCATTTTAATAAGTGCAGTTTTTGACTTTTTTGATGGTTTTGTGGCAAGAGTCTTAAAAGTGCCCAGCGAAATTGGTAAGGAACTGGATTCACTCGCGGACTTAGTCTCTTTTGGAGTTTTGCCTGGATTTATACTTTTCAAAATGGCAGAACTGCAATCCGATTTGGAATGGCTCCCCTATTTCACGTTGATCGTTCCTTTACTTTCAGCGTATCGATTGGCAAAATTCAATTTGGATACCCGCCAAAGTGATCAGTTCATCGGATTGCCCACTCCAGCAAATGCATTATTCCTTAGCACTTTACCTTATCTAGCTATTTCGGTTCCTCAAATCGGAGTTTGGCTCAATCTTCCTTTGGTTTTAGTGATCATTGCTTGGGTAATGGCGATTTTATTGGTTTCGGAAATTCCACTGATCGCACTGAAGTTTAAAAACTATTCATTCAAACCAAATGTATTTAGGTATACACTTCTCGGAATAGGAGCATTACTCATATTGTTTCTTGGGCTTGCAGGAATCCCTTGGGTCATATTAGCGTACATAGGTCTATCATTAATAGAGAATGGAAGAAAGCGGCAATGACCGGTATTGGTAGAAAACTATTTTTAGCATCATCATTTTTCCTTTTGCTATTTTCAGCAAAGGCTCAGCAACAGTATTTTAAATTCAAAATTTCAGAAGGAGGTGTCTATCATTTGACAGATAGCCAAGCCAAACAAGTGGGCGCGTCCTCCATTTCCGAAATTTCTATTTTTGGCTATCCCGGACTTCTTCCTCAAAAACTGGACAGTACAAATTTGAAACTTCAGGAGATAGCCGCGAAAGAGGAAAATGGGAAATTGTTTTTTTATCTGAGTGATCCCCACAGTTCAATCTATGATTCAGAAGGTGAAGTCCACTTCAGCCCAAATCTATTCTCAGATTCTTTAAGCTTTCTGGTTTCTAAGAATCAAAGCCCAAAACGGATAAGCACTTTAAAAGGAATCGCTTTAATTCAGAATCCAAGTATCCTTTACCAATGGAACTGGCTGAAGGAGGAAGAAAACAACATCCTGAGCTCAGGCCGGACTTGGTATTCAAAGTCCTTGTCTCCCGGAATCACCAGAGGATATACTTTCCCGCTTCAAAACTCAATAAGCTCTCCTTGGAAAGTTTCGGGTATTCTTATGGCAAGCTCTTTGGCGCCAGCTTCTATAACCGTAGGGACAGAAAGCCAAACAATTGCAGCATTGCAAATCGATCCGATTTTGAACAGCACGTATGCTATTAAAGGCCGAGAAATGAGTATCAATCTTGATTTTCAACCTACTGGAAATAAGGTTGATCGACTTCGGTTTTCTTTTACATCCACCGATCCAAATGCCTCGGGCTACTTCAACTACCTCGGAATTGGTGTCCCCTACTCCAGTCTGGATCTAGCATCTGGAACCTACTTAATCCCTAAGGAAAATATGATTTCCATTTCGACAAAAGCTGGTCAGAAAATTTGGGAGTTGAGTGATTTCTTTAATCCTAAAGAGTTTGATTTGACCAGCGGAAATGGAGCTACTGTTCAAAAATTGGTAGTTTTTGACCCGAACCAATCCGTTGAAATTAAAAATTTAAAGCCCACTTCTCAAAATCTGCGAAGTCAAGGACCATGGCCTGAGTTGCTAATTATTGCGCCTCCACTTTTGAAGAACTCAGCTGAGAAACTTCTGATGCACAAGTTGAGCACCGGAGTTTTTGCTGAAGTAGGATACCTCGAGGAGATTTACGATTCATTTGGCTACGGCAATCCAGACCTGAATGCAATCCGGAATTTTATCGCTTGGCATTTTCAGCAGGGAGGAAAATTGAAAAATGTCTTGATCCTGGGAAAAGGGACATTTGATTATAAAGGAAATCTTGGAGGTAGGCCAAATTTAGTCCCGATCTACACTTCTAGAAACAGCCTAAACCCGCTCAGTACTTTCAGTTCGGATGATTATTTCGGCTTATTGGAATGGGGGAATGGGGTCTGGGAAGAAAGTCGAGAAGGCAATGAGCTTATGAAAATCGGAGTTGGTAGACTTCCCGTGATTAATGGATCGGAAGCTTCTATTGTTATCAATAAAATCATTGATTACGAGCTAAATCAAAAACCCGGTGATTGGAAAAAAACAATCACGCTGCTGGCTGATGATGCTGACAATAACATCCACCTCCGAGATACGGAAGCTCATGCCGCTACATTAATAGCTCAAAATCCAGGACTCAAACTTGAAAAGCTTTACCTCGATCGATATGAACAGGAAAAAAACGGTACGAGACAATCCTCACCGGAGGCAAAGAAAGCGCTTGAGAAACAATTGGAACGTGGAACGTTATTCCTGAATTATGTCGGTCATGGCAACGAAACTACACTCACAGCAGAGGAGATTTTTCTCGTATCAGATATTGAAAATTGGGCGAAACAGGATCAATTGGCACTTTGGGTTACCGCTACATGCGAATTTGGCAGGCACGATAGTCCTTTCTTGAGGTCGGCTGCAGAGGAACTTTTGATTGTTCCGAACAAAGGCGCGATCGGATTGCTCACCACGGGCCGTCCCGTTTTTAGCAGTGTAAATTTCTCCTTGAATGAGGCATTCATTGAAACTGTTTTTCAAGAAGAGGATGGAATGTTTCAAGACCTCGGCACCATTTTCAAAAAAACTAAGAATGGGAGT
>JBBQDY010000002.1:0-43630 GCA_038320155.1 Cytophagales bacterium | reverse complement strand
CCTTGCTCTGGTGAGGGGATGTTTCGAAAAGATCCCGAAGCTAGAACCGAATGGTCTACTGATCATGTGGCACTTTGTGAAATGCGCCAAAAACGAATTATGGATCAGGCGGGAGCGTTGGTCAAAGCAGGGGGCTACCTGATCTACAGTACATGCACCTTCAATGAGACAGAGAATGAAGACATGATTCGATTTTTGACTTCAGAGTTTTCTTACGAACCTGTTCGAATTGCGCTTGATCCAAGCTGGAATATTCGGGAAACTGAAGTCGATTCTGATGATAAAACTTTTTTCGGATACCGCTTTTTCCCTCATCTGGTGAATGGAGAAGGCTTTTTTGTTACCGTGTTCCAGCGCTCAGAAGATGCTTATATCCAAGAGCCAAAGCGCGTTAAAGATTTCAAGCATCCCTATTTGAAGGAAATCTGGGACCGTGATTCTGCGGAACTTGATCGCGAATTGGGTTTTGAGGAATCGGGTAAATACTACACGCTAAATGATTCTTACTTCCGAATTTCCAAAGATTGGAATCTTCACTTTCAAAAGCTTTCACAGCACTTGAGCCTGAAATATTTCGGGGTAGAGTTGGGGAAAAAGCAAAAGTCCAACTGGATTCCAAACCACGAGTGGGCTTTGTCCCTTCTCCCAAAAAATGATTTTCCTAAACAGGAACTAAGCGAGGTAGAAGCTGTGGAGTTTCTTCGAAAAAATGAATTTGAGAATAAAGATTTACCCATAGGTTGGGTGTTGATGACTTACCAAAATCTACCGCTAGGTTGGGTGAAAAATCTTGGAAACCGGGTAAACAACTATTATCCGAAAGAGTGGCGAATTCGAATGTGATTATTTCAACCCTTCTCTGAGGGAGTTTATGGATCGACTAGTGTGAAAAACCTTAAGGATGTAAACATGCTTTGGTGTATTCAGGTAGATTATTTTATAACTCCAAATAGTCCGAGACCTATATTCTTTTTGGAAGCCAGCTAGAAACTCATCAACTTCAAATTTTTCTGGAAAATCGGAAATACTATGAGCTTCTTTAATTAGCCTTCTTTTTACACGAATTGCTTGGGCGGAAGAATCTCTTTTAATGTAGAGATAAATGTCTCGAAGCTCATTTATTGCTTCCAAGGACCAAAGGGTTTTTTTACCAGCTTTTGGCTTCATTTTCTAATTCCTCCATAGAGAGAAAATTCCCTTTTTCAATTTCAAAAGATCTTTGATCGAGCTCTCCTTCCAAATAACTTTTCATTAAATATTCAACACTTGAATCGGATACAGTTTCTTTTTCGCCTTGATTAACAGAATCTTGCAAAAGATTAAGCACTTTTTCAAGAGCCTCCAAGTCTTCAACTTGACAAATCAATTTTATGATCATCTGTTTTAAATTGGAAGAATTCATTAATAGATTTTTAGATGGAACATTGAAATATAAAAAGTTTATCCCACAAAGCAGGAGCAATTAAATGAGTTAAGATAAAGGGTGAACTTTTAATATGAATTGATTTGGATCGAAACTATTTCTCCTCCTCTGTCCACGTATAGACCTCATCCTCTAAGTAATTAGGATAGATTTTCCGATGCTGCTTTTTTACCTGTGCGGTAAGTGATTCCCGAAATCCCTCCACATTGGTGCCGCTGGCCGCAGCCATAAACACCGGCTTGATTCCGGTTTTCTTTTCGTAGGCCTCAGAGAGAGACTTTAAATCCAGGTAGTTTGCCTCTTCCAATTCCAACTCCGTCATCTGCATACTTTCCTCTTCGCTCGGCATTGTTTCCACTAAGTCAATCTTGTTAAATACCAACAGAATTGGCTTTTCACCGGCTTTGATTTCATTCAAAGTCTGCGTCACTACCGCGATATGGTCTTCGAAATGGGGATGAGATATATCCACGACATGTACCAAAAGATCTGCTTCTCGAATCTCTTCCAAAGTGGATTTAAACGATTCTATCAGGTGAGTGGGAAGTTTGCGTATAAACCCTACCGTATCAGAAAGAAGAAAAGGCACATTTTCGAAAACTACTTTTCGTACTGTAGAATCCACCGTTGCAAATAGCTTGTTCTCCGCCAAAATATCTGTCTTGGTAATTAAGTTCATCAGGGTGCTTTTACCCACATTGGTATAGCCTACCACCGCCACACGGACGATACCTATTCGACCTTTTCGTTGCGTTTCTCCTTGCTTCTCGATTTCGCGAAGTTTTTCCTTGAGCAAGGTGATTCTACCTCGGATATCTCGCTTATCCGTTTCGATTTCCTTTTCACCGGATCCACCTCGAGTGGTTGTGCCACCTCGCTGTCGTTCCAAGTGAGTCCACATATTAGTTAATCTCGGAAGTAAATATTGAAATCTTGCTAGCTCAACCTGAGTTTTTGCTTGAGCCGTCTGGGCTCTGCTGAGGAAAATATCCAGGATCAATAAAGAGCGATCATAGATTTTGACTTTGAGTTCGTCCTCCAAATTCCGCATTTGGGAAGGCGATAGATCATCATCGAAGATGACCATATCTATTTCGAAATGTGTGACGTAGGAAAGAATTTCGGCTAATTTACCAGAGCCCACAAAAGTCTTGATGTCTGGTTTTTCCATTTTTTGGGTAAAACGATACACAGTTTTTGCCCCTAATGTCTCGGTAAGGAATGCCAATTCATCCAAATATTCGGCTGTGACGACCTCGCTTTGGTACTGTCGGACTATGCTGACTAGTACTGCGGTTGGTTCCTTAACTGAAGTATCGTGTAGTTTTTGAAGCTTTCTTGAAAATTTACCCATTCGTATTCTTTTCTTTTGTAATGTATTCGAAGCAAAAACCGTTCGATTTTTCTGAAATTCTTCCCATTCTTTAAAATCAAAATTTGTTAATAAATCAAGGAATCTGGGCAAAGTTCGACATATTTCGACAAAAATGGTTAGGATAGTCTATTCAGACGTGGTTATTTTACCGCATTATTACCCAAATCCTTACGTTATTCAAAAATGGCACAACTAATTCAAACACCGATAACGGGTATTTTAGAGATTTTCCCAAAAAAATTTCTTGATAAAAGAGGGTATTTCTTTGAGTCCTTTCGGGCTGATTGGTTTGATGAGGTAGATCTTGGTCATGGCTGGATTCAAGACAATCAAAGCTTTTCCACTGCAGGTACCGTAAGAGGACTTCACTTCCAGCGAGGAGAGTTTAGCCAAGCCAAACTAGTGCGAGTGATCCAAGGTTCGGTACTCGATGTTGCTGTGGATTTGCGAAAGGAATCACCAACATTCGGGCAATCGTATTCGACAGTTTTAGACGCTGAGAAAAGTAATCTTCTCTATGTTCCAAATGGATTTGCCCATGGATTTTCTGTTTTGGAAGATGCCATCTTTGTATATAAATGTTCCAATTATTACCATCAATCTAGTGAAGGTGGAATTTTATGGGATGATCCTGAGTTAGCAATTGACTGGAAGGTCAGCGCGCCGATTATTTCAGAAAAAGACGGAATTTGGCCGACATTAAATGAATTTAGATTAGCGGAGGGAGGATTATAATGGGGTTATTGAATTTTTTGATGGGGAAGACGGAGGAGGTAGAAGCACTGGATTTGAGTTGGCTAGAGGTAGATATGCATTCTCATCTGATTCCTGGAATCGATGATGGATCAAAGTCTATGGAAGAGTCTCTTGAGCTTATCAAGAGACTATCGAGCTATGGACTGCGAAAGATCATCACCACCCCACATATTATGTCGGAGTATTTCAAAAATACTCCTGAAATCATCTCAATGGGGCTAGAAGATCTCCGCCGAGCGGTAAAAGCTGAAGGTATTTCCATTGAAATTGAGGCCGCGGCAGAGTATTACATGGACGAGATCTTGCTTGAAAAAATCAAGAATGGCGAGAAATTGCTGACGTTTGGCGAAAATTATATTTTGGTGGAGACAGGATTTATCAATAAGCCCCAGATGCTATTTGAGACGATGTTTCAGCTTGAAATGTCCGGGTACAAGCCGATTTTGGCTCACCCGGAACGTTATCAGTACCTAATTGGAGACAAGTCCTTGTTAGAAGATATGGTCGATCGAAAAATTTTATTCCAGATCAACTTGCTTTCGCTCACAGGTTTTTATTCCAAGCCTGTGAAAGATTTTGCGGAAAGCTTGATGGAGCGTGAGTTGGTTAAGTTTTTTGGAACTGACTGCCACAATGTTAGGTATTTGGATATGCTCGAAACGCTGCCGAAACAAAAGTCCTTTTCCCAAATCAAGCGGATCAATTGGATGAATACCTCGCTCTGATCTGGCCGCTATGAAAATTCTCATTACGGGCATTACGGGGTTATTTGGAAGTTATCTCGCAAAGGAGTTTTCAAAACTGGGTGAGATTCATGGATTGATTCGCGCTAGTTCTTCAAAAAGGCTCACTGAAAATTTTGATTTTCCGGTGGTCTGGCACGAGGGTGATCTTTCAGATTTGGACATGCTCCAAGACATTCTTGTGGATATCAATTTGGTGATTCATGCAGCAGGTTTGGTTTCTTTTGATGAAAAAGATGAAAAAAAGCTCTACCATACGAATGTCGAAGGCACGACCACTTTGGTCAATGCGATGCTTCTGGCCGGAGTCAAAAACTTGATCCATGTAAGTTCTGTGGCTGCCATAGGAAGAAGCCCAGAATTAAAAGAAGTGGATGAAAATTTCAAGTGGATAGATTCCCGGATGAATACAGCTTATGCAAATTCTAAGTACTATGGGGAATTGGAAGCTTGGCGTGGTGAGCAGGAAGGTCTGAAACTGATGGTAGTCAATCCTTCAGTCTTACTGGGTAAGGTGAGCGACGATCGAAGCAGCACGGATATCTACCATTACCTTTTGGAAAAAAATAGGTACTATCCAATTGGTTCTATCAATTACATCGACGTGAGAGATGCCGCTCAGCAAACTTTCCAACTCTATGAAAAAGGCGCTTGGGGAGAACGATTCATTTTAAACAAGGAGTCGATTTCTTACAGAGAATTTTTTCAAACTATGGGAAAGGCATTTGGAAAGCCAGCCCCTAGTAAAGCCATTAATTCTTGGCTTTTGGGAACGGTCGTTTTCTTTAATGAAACGCTTCGAAAATTTGGATTGAGCAAGAGCCCTTTGAATAAAAAAACAGCTAAACTAGCGCAGCAAAGCATATCTTTTAACAACAATAAAATTAATCGGCTGCTGAAATACGAGTACCGGGAATTGACAGACACATTTCGCTGGGCCAAATAAACTTATTTCAAAGCATTGGGGTTTTTTAAACTCAAGAATTTACGATTCGTCAAATTTTTGAAAGGTGATAAAAAATTAACAAGGCCAGATTTTGACAGAAAAAATTATTTGGTAACTTAAGTAAACCTTAATGTATTCGAATGACAGGAGATCATGAGCATGATTGGGAAAATGATAAAAAGCTAGTCGAGCGGTTTGAAAATTCCCTAAAATCCAATCTGGATCTATATTTTGAAGAAGAGGAACTGGAAGACATCATCCGTTTTTACTTCGATCAGCAAAAGTTTCTAAAAGCCCTCAGAGCCTCTGAATATTGCTTAGAGAAATTCCCCTTTTCCGTAGAAATAAAATTGCTCAAGGCCCAATGCCTTATCTTCAATGATGAATTGGAGGAAGGCATGAGCATCCTTGAGAATATCAATAATATTTCTCCAAACAATGAGGAAATCATCTTAGCGCTAGCCAATGCGCATATTCTGGCAGGTACTCACCAAGAGGGTATCGATCTCTTGGAGCGGTTTCTACCTCTTGCTGAGGATAAGGCGGAGATCTATTATTCGTTAGGAAATCTCTATCGTATTCAAAGCAAGAATGACAGGGCGAGCTACTATTTCAAAGAGGCTGTAAAACTTCGCATCAACCATGAAGATGCCTTGTTTCAACTTGCCATGATTACCGAGGAAGAAGGATCATTTGATGAGATATTAGATTTTTATCAGGAGTTTATCGATCAGGATCCATACAGCGCCGGAGCTTGGTACAATCTGGGAGTAGTATACAATCGGCTTGGAAGATTTGAAGAAGCTATTAAGGCTTACGAATATGCGCTGTTGATCGATGATGCCTTTGCGTCTGCCTATTTCAATTTGGGAAATGCATTGATGAATACCGAGCAGTTTGAGTTGGCACTAGAAGCCTATCAAAACACCATCAACTGTGAGGGCGTAAATGCCGAAAACTGCTGCTACATGGGCGCTGCCTATGAAAAACTGGGCAAGCTTGATGAGGCGTTTAAATATTTTAAGAAATCAGCCAAACTAGATGAGGAGTATGACGATGCTTGGTTTGGATTGGGGATGTGCATGCTCAAAAAGGAGAAATTTTTCGAAGCGATTCACTATTTCAAAAAAGCATTGAAGCTCACCAAGGAAAACCCAAATTATTGGGTAGGCCTAGCCGATGCAGAGTTCAACCTTGGCAATATGCAAGCTAGCTCAGAGGCATATGAGGAAGCGATCAATCTGGAGCCGGGTATTATGGAGACTTATGTCAACCTTGCCTTGATCTACTTTGAGCAAAATAGGTTTGAAGAGGCAATCGATGTGACACTGGAAGGGATCGAAGAACTTCCAGAATGTGCCGAGCTTTACTATCGCATGGTCGTTTACCAGGTCAAAATGGGGAAATATAAAGAGGCATTTTCATTTTTAGAAAATGGGTTAACTTTGGACTTTGAAAAGCATACGATCATGTATAATCTGATGCCGGAATTGAAAAAGCAAAAGGCAATTTACAAGATCATTTCTCAGTATCGGGGCAAAAATCCCGAAGCCTAATTTAAAACCTCGCTAATGAATTACGTTCTGAATAACATTCCCGTTCGGACTCAAAAACCTCGAACCTCTGGATTTACTATGGCCATGGATAAGGGCCTATCCGTGAGAGAGACGGAAGATTTTGTAGATAGCTGTTCGGATTTTATAGATATCGTGAAGCTCGGCTGGGCAACATCTTACGTCACCAAGCATTTGGATCAAAAGCTAGCTGTCTACCGTGAAGCTGGAATTCCAGTATATCTAGGAGGAACACTGTTTGAGGCCTTCATTGTCAGGGGACAATTTGAAGACTACCGAAGATTATTAGATAAATATGACCTGAAATTCGCGGAAGTTTCAGACGGATCTATTTCCCTTAATCACGACAAAAAGTGCGAATATATCGCGGAATTAGCTAAGCAAGTCACTGTACTTTCCGAGGTAGGTTCCAAAGATGCAGCTAAGATTATCCCTCCTTACAAATGGATCGAGCAGATGCAGACCGAGCTTGATGCGGGTGCATGGAAAGTAATCGGAGAGGCAAGAGAAGGCGGAAACGTCGGCTTATTCAGAGATTCCGGAGAAGTGAGACAAGGTTTGGTGGAAGAAATTCTAACCAAGATCCCTGAAGAGCGAATCATCTGGGAAGCTCCGATCAAATCTCAGCAGGTGTGGTTCATCAAGTTGATTGGTGCAAATGTGAACCTTGGAAATATCAGCCCTTCAGAAATCATCCCGCTCGAAACAATTCGTCTTGGACTAAGAGGAGATACATTCGACCATTTTCTGGGAGAAATCAAATTATAAAACACCTACTTGATATGGGCTGATTGGTACGCACTGATCAGCCTTTATTTTTGACCATGGAATTAATAAAAAAGTACCTCCTTACCTTCTTCAAGGGTATGGCAATGGGCGCAGCTGATATCGTTCCCGGAGTTTCGGGTGGGTCTATAGCTTTGATTACGGGCATCTATCAAGAATTGCTCGATAGCATCAATTCATTTACAGGAGCAAACTTAAAGCTGCTCCTTAAATTCGAGGTAAAAAAATTCTATCGCGCTGTCAATGGCACCTTTCTGCTCAGCCTGTTATTGGGAATATTGACAAGTATTTTTTCGCTGTCACGAGTAATTACTTATTTGATGGAAGCGCATCCGATTCCACTTTGGTCATTTTTCTGCGGCTTGATTCTAGTCAGTGCATTTGTGATCCTTCGTGAGATTGAACGGTGGCATTTGGGTGTGATCCTGGCGATAGTAGTAGGAACTGTTGGGGCCTATTTCATTACTGAACTTCCTCCTACTACCAGCCCTGAAGCCGGTTGGTTTACATTTCTGGCTGGCTCCATTGCTATTTGCGCTATGATTTTACCCGGAATTAGCGGGAGTTTTATTCTTCTGATTTTGGGAAAATATGAAACGATTCTCAAAGCTGTCAGCGATCGTGATTTTCTCACCTTGGCCTTATTTGCCTCAGGTTGTATCGTCGGAATTCTCTCTTTTAGCCGAGTGATTTCTTGGCTTTTGAAAAAATATTACGCCGTCACGATTGGATTGCTTTCAGGTTTTATGCTGGGTTCTATGAATGAGCTTTGGCCATGGAAAATTGTCACGTCGTTCCGTACTTCATCCAGCGGCGAGCAAAAGCCATTCTTGACAAGCAACATTTTTCCGGGTGAATACTTGGAGCTGACTGGCTTGGAACCACAAATCGGACTGGCCATTACCGGATTCTTATTTGGGATATTTTTGGTTTTGGGAATTGACAGATTGGCTGCTTACCTAAAAAAATCATGAGAAAGTTCGGCTTGATCGGTTTTCCACTGGGACATTCTTTTTCGAAGAAATACTTCACGGAGAAATTCGAAAAAGAAGGAATTCACGACTGTGTCTTCGAACTCTATGAGATTCCGGATGTGTCACAACTCAAAATCATTCTAGTTGAGAATCCAGATTTGGAAGGCATTTGTGTGACAATTCCTTACAAAGAACAAGTTCTTGAGCTGATGGATGAACTAGACCCGGTATGTGCTGAAATCGGGGCTGTCAATTGCATTCAAATCCTTCCTGGGAAATTGGTAGGCTATAATACCGACTACATTGGATTCAAAAGCTCACTGGAAAATTGGCTTGGAGATCAGCGGCCAAAAGCGCTGGTTTTGGGAAATGGAGGTGCTTCCAAAGCAATAATTCAAGCTTTAAATGCATTAGGAATCACCTATTTGAGTGTTTCTCGGATTGAAAAATATGACCGAATCACCTACGAAGAATTGCACCAAGATCCGAATTACCTCGCAGCCCACCAGCTTATCATCAATACTACGCCATTAGGGACTTATCCTAATGTTGAAGGGATGCCAGATATTCCTGCTGAGTTTTTGACAGCGGAGCATTGGGTGTATGATTTGGTGTATAATCCTGAAGAAACACGCTTGATGTCGGCCTGTCTAGCAAAAGGCGGAAAAGCCAAAAATGGCTATGAAATGCTCGTCCTTCAGGCTGAGGCAGCTTGGCAAATTTGGAATCCCTAATCGAAATTCATGAATAAAGCCATTCTAATCATCCAATGTCCGGATCAAAAAGGCATCGTTGCTGAAGTTTCCAGATTTCTTTATAGCTACAATGGCAATATCCTCGAAGTAGATCAGCATGTGGATGGGGAAATGGGCATGTTTTTCATGCGTGCTTCTTGGGAATTAGACTCATTTGGTCTAAAAAAAGAAGAAATTAGAGAAAGATTTGAGACTGAGGTGGGAGAAAAGTTTGGGATGGAATTCAAGCTACATTTCAATTTTCCAAAACCGCAAATGGCAATTTTTGTAAGCAAACTTTCCCATTGTTTATTTGATATTTTGGGAAGGCATCATTCTGGTCAATTGGAAGTTGATATTCCATTGGTGGTCTCCAATCATAATGAGTTGAAATCAATCGTGGAGGCCTTTGGAATCCCTTTTTCCCATATTCCGATGACAGCCGAAAGCAAAGAATCCGCCGAGGCAGAGCAACTTGCTCTAATTAAATCTCATCAAATTGATTTTGTGGTATTGGCTCGATACATGCAGATTATTTCTCCAGAGTTTATCCGGCTTTTTCCTAACCGGATCATTAATATACACCACTCCTTTTTGCCGGCTTTCGTAGGAGCAAAGCCTTACCATGCAGCCTATGAGCGTGGGGTGAAAATCATCGGAGCAACGGCACATTATGTAACAGAAGAGCTGGACGCAGGCCCGATTATCGAGCAGGAAGTCGCTCGGGTCAGGCATCACAATACGGTGAATGAACTGGTCCAGATCGGCCAGGATGTAGAAAAAATGGTGCTTTCCAAGGCCATCAAATTTCACGTTGACAGAAAAGTCCTTGCCTTCAAAAACAAGACGATTATCTTCCATTAAGGAATTATTTTCCTCGGGATATCCTTCGGCAGGCGAGTCAGCAGCTCATAATTAACCTGCTGGGTAGATTCAGAAAAGGAGGCCACGGTAATTTCTTTTCCACCCTGTTTTCCGATTAAAATCACTTCATCCCCAATTTTTACATTTTTCACTTTGCTGATATTTACTGCAATCGCATTCATGGTCACCGTGCCGACTACTTGGCAAAATTCACCTTGAATAAGTACCTGGCCTTGATTACTTAGGAGCCGGCTAAATCCATGACCATATCCAATTGGTATGATAGCCATCTTGATATCGGTCAGAGCCATGAAGCTATTCCCATAGCCTACAAACTCTCCCATCTTCACATCCTTGAGACTCATGACCGTACTTTTCCAAGTAATCAATCGTCGAAGCGGATTTTTATTGTTTTTTGGGAGGTCTTGGAGCTTGGCAAAATAAGTCTCTTTGGTTGGCCAAAACCCATACCCGGCTATGCCTATCCGAACCATATCCATGATTGTTTCCGGAAAAATCAGCGTAGCGGCAGAGCAGGCGGTATGAAATTTATTGAAAGCCAAACCATGTCCCACAAAGAAATCTTTGAACTCATGGTAAGAAGCAATCTGTTTTTTGACTCGAACAAAATTGCTCACACTTTCTGCACCTGCATAATGAGTGCAGAGTCCTTCTAGGGTAATAAAGCTGGAATTCTCAAGCAGTTTTGCAGCCAATTTCTCTCTGAATTTCCAGTCAAAGCCAGTTCGGTGAAAGCCAGTTTCCACTTCAATATGGATCTTTGCAGGGATTTGAATGGCTTTTGAAACAGCAATCGCAGCCTCCAATCGCTCAAAGTCAAATACGTAAAAGCTGATTCCTTTTCGGATCAACTCCTCCAATTCTTCCAAATACAACATCCCCAAGATCATGATTTGTGATCCTTTTTTAGAATGTTGAAATACTTCCAACGCTTCATCGGAGCTAAAGGTACTAAAGTGTCGAACTCCAGCTTTTTCTGCAATTTCGACCATCTGAGAAATTCCATGGCCATACGCATTCCCTTTGACCACGGCCGAAATAACTGGATCTGATCCTATTTCTGATCGGATATATTTGATGTTTTGTCGGTAAGCTTTGGCGCTGATTTCTAGTGAAGAGGTGGCAATCATTGTATTTTTTAATTTCGATTCAGAAATTAAGGCGCTCACTTTCAGCATCCCAATTATCTCTTACTTTTATTTAAAATCTACCATATGAAATCCAAATTTAGCCCCGAAGATGCCAAAACTCGCTGTCCATGGTGTCTCGGTTTTGCCGAATATGTGACCTATCACGATACCGAATGGGGCGTACCGGTCTATGATGATCGTACACATTTTGAGTTTTTGGTGTTGGAAAGTGCTCAGGCAGGACTGAGTTGGTCCACTGTTTTGAAAAAGCGAGAAGGCTATCGGAATGCTTTTGCTGATTTTGATTATAGGATAGTAGCAGAATTTCCTGACAGCTATGTGGAGGAATTGCTTCAGGATGCGAGTATCATCCGCAATGTTTTGAAGATCCGGGCAGCAGTAAATAATGCCAAACGGTTTATGGAGATTCAACAAGAGTTTGGATCATTCTCCAATTACATCTGGGGCTTTGTTGGTGGGAAACCTATCCAGAATTCGCTTAACTCTCTAGAAAATGCTCCTGCCACTACACCCGAATCTGATCGGTTGGCAAAAGACATGAAGAAGAGAGGATTTAAATTTCTGGGAAGCACTACTCTCTATGCGCACATGCAGGCCACAGGATTGGTAAACGACCATTTGGTGGATTGCTTTAGGTATAAAGAGGTTAGTCTCTAAGCGAATGCAAAGAAAATCAACCAAACCAAAAATAAGATTGGTAACAAAACTGGGATTGAGAATCGAATCACATAGCCAAAGAAGGATGGCATTTTGATTCCACTCTGCTCGGCGATTGATTTTACCATGAAGTTTGGCCCGTTTCCTATATAGGTCATCGCTCCAAAGAATACAGACGCAATGGCAATCGCCATCAGCTGGAAGGCTGAATCCGGATAGCCGTCAGCAGCAAAGGTCCTGACTTCTGCGATATTGTTGATCGAAGCGCCTTCAGATGCCATAGCAGCAGCTAAGAAATTGAGGTAGGTTGGGGCATTATCCAAGAATCCGGAAAGAACACCTGTTCCCCAATACAGGGTATTGTGTGTGATCAGTGCTGCACCTTCAGGAGACTTAGCAAAAGTCCCCACCAGCTCGAGCGCTGGCATCATCGTCCCAAATATGCCAACGAAAATAAAGGCCACTTCTCGGATCGGTTCGAAGTTGAATTCATTTCCTTGAATTGCTCGTTGATCTGCAAACTTGTAAGAAGCAAAAGCAACCGAAAACATGATGATCTCTCGGAGAAATGAGAATTTTTGACCTTCATAATGAATAGCTGGTACTCCTTCGATGACGTTAGGATCTAGAAATACAGAGCAAATGATGATAAATAACCAACCGAAATTTCGGGCTCCAATCATGGAGAACTTGTTAGTATAGACAATTTCCTCCAACTCAAAATCCTCTTTCGACCTTCCCAGTTTTTTGTCTATTAGATAGAATACACCAGCCAATAAAAGTAAAGCAAAGATCCATGCTGGCCAATTGTGCTGTAATGTCCAGAAAAAGGGTATTCCTTTTAGAAATCCAAGAAATAGCGGTGGATCTCCGATGGGAGTCAATGAGCCTCCGACATTACTCACCATGAAGATGAAGAAGATAATGTGGTAGGCTTGAATATTCCCTTTGTTTAATCGGATAAAAGGTCGGATCAAAAGCATGGAAGCACCTGTTGTTCCAATCAGATTACTGATCACTGCTCCTATCAATAGTAAAGTAACATTTGCTAGCGGAGTTGCTTTTTTATCAACCTCAATTAAAATCCCTCCCGAAGCAATATACAGAGACGCCAAGAGCGCAATAAACTGGATGTACTCAGCCATTGCATGTACAGGACCATGTACATTACCCAAAATAAAGAGGTAATAAAAGACAACCAATATTGCTAAACCGATGGCGATCTTTGGATAATTCTTATGCCAGAAATGTTCGTAAAACAGCGGCCCGGTGGCAATCATTAACAGCAACAACACGAATGGAATCACTAGCCAAATAGGGGCTACATGTTCGACCCCGTGAGCTCCTTCTTCTTCGACATGAGGAATTGCTAAGGCTCCATTATCTGCTACGGAATCCTGTGATACTTCTGTATCAGTTGCTTGGGCAAACACAGCTTGCTCCTGGAAACCTCCAAAGAATAAAATCCCGAAAAAGATGGAAAAACTTAAGATAAAATTCTTCATTTATTGAATAGGGTCTGCTAGGTAATCTGGATCGCTAAATTTAAGAGTTAATATTTGGGAAACTCTACTAAAGGGCCTCTGCGAAACTACAGATTTTGGGCGGAACTCAACACCACTCCATATTTGACCTGCAGGAATTAATGAAAAATTAATACCTGCAGGTCAAAGAACAAGCCTGAAATTACACGAGTTGTGCTAAAGCTATTTTAAAGGAGCTTTCTGCGAGTTTGGTTTTTCCTGGATTTTCTGCAACTGTTTTTTCCAAAGCTTTCCGGATAGTATTGCTGACATCGTCGAAAATAGCTTGATCAGTAACTTCCGCTTTATCACTCATCAAATAGGCAAATACTCTAGCCATTCCACAATTGGCAATAAAATCAGGGATCAATGCGATCCGATCGTCTATCCATGCCCCAATTGGGCCAAAGAAGATTTCAGAATCTGCGAAGGGTACATTTGCACCGCATGAGATTACTTCCAATCCGGCGGCCACCATTCGCTCAGCTTGTTCTTGGGTGATTAGCCTCGATGCTGCTGCCGGAATGAAAATTTCACTTGGCAGGTCCCAGATTTTTTCATTCATTTCTTCAAAAGGAATCAAGTCAGTCGCGACCAGTTTATTGCCTATGCGATTGAGAAATAGCTCTCGGATTTCGTCCAAAGTATAACCTTCCTCTTTCATCAGGCCGCCTTCACGATCGATGATTCCTACAATCTTTACACCTTCAACAGCCAGAAAGCATGCCGCTGCTGCGCCTACATTTCCCCAGCCCTGGATGATAGCTCTCTTTCCTTTGAGCTCACCTCCCCACAGTTCATAATAGTGTCTCACTGCTTCCGATACCCCGTAACCCGTAATCATATCCGCGACAGTATAGCGTTTTTCGCCGTTAGGGGTGAAATTTGGATCTTCCAAAACTTTGGAGACGCCTTGTCTCAATTGGCCTATTTTTCGAATTTTTTGAGGTTCTGTGGCATGAAAATGTCCATTTACAATTCCCTCTTGTGGGTGCCAAAGTCCAAAGGATTCGGTTACAGGAATCACTTCATGGATTTCATCCACATTCATATCTCCACCTGTGCCGTAGTAGTTTTTTAGCAAAGGCATGACCGCCTTATACCATCTTTCCAATACACCCGCTTTCCGGGGATCATTTGGATCAAAGTTGATCCCTGATTTTGCACCGCCAATAGCTGGACCCGAAACGGTAAATTTCACCTCCATGGTTTTCGCTAAAGATTCAACTTCTCGCTTGTCTAGGCCTTTTCTCATTCGGGTACCGCCACCGGCTGCACCTCCCCGTAGTGAGTTGATGACTACCCAGCCTTCTGCTTCGGATTCGCTGTCGCTCCACTCGAATACAATCTCTGGTTGTTTATTTTCAAACTTTTTTAATAATTCTTGCATGCAAATTTGGGTTTATGTCGCCCCGCAAAAATAGAAAAATTAATACCCCTACCTAGCCAGATTTGTTTGATTAGTGACTCAGCCAAAAATCATCCCTCCGCAGGAATCTTGACTTGCACCTGTCACGGAGCGAAGGCAATTGTCTTGGCCTTCCAATCTAAGCACCCCTAGAAACCCAAAAATCAGCGCTTCTTTAAATTCAATAAGTTGCCTATCAGCTGGATAAAGTAAGATTTTCCCATCCAGCTCGCGAGTAAGTTCTTCGATGAAAAAAGTATGATATGCGCCGCCACCGGTGAGTAATACTTTGGGGCTTTGGGAGGTCGAATAAGTTCTAATGACTTTTCCGATTTGAAATGCGTAATGGCGGACAAGCGTTGCTAAAATTGATTTTGGATCAAGTCCCGAGTTTTCGATAAGTGGAATAAAGTCGCGCTCCAAATCCTCTCTTCCCAATGATTTGGAAGCAGTATTTTGATAAAATGGAAGGTCGTTTAGCGCATTTAGAAGAGCTTCATCGCAATTTCCGACACTTGCCCATTTGCCTTGATCATCATAATTTTTTCCCAATTTTTTAGCCTGTTCATTCAGCAGCAGATTGAAAGGACAGGTATCAAAAGCGATTCGACGAGACTTATGGGTCATGCTGATATTTGCAATTCCTCCGAGGTTGATACAAAAATCTTGATCTGAAAATAGAAGCTGGTCACCAATCGGAACCAGAGGCGCTCCCTGACCTCCAAACTGCACATCCAGCATTCTGAAATCATTGATGACCTTCAGACCGGTACGATGATGAAGAGCCCATCCATTTCCGATTTGAAGACTCAATCCTTTACTTGGTTGGTGAAAAACCGTATGACCATGACTGCAAATTGAATCGGGCTTAATTTGGGTTTTAGCCCTGAATGCGTTCACTTGATCCCCCATCCATTTTCCAAAGGACACATCCAAAACCGCTAAGTCCACCGCAGAAAGCAGGTGGGAGTTCATCAATTCTCCCTCAAGTTCTGAAGGAAAAGTAGCTGTCTCAGCCGCCAGAATTTCATAAGACCAGCGTGTTGTTTTGCTAAAACGGCATAGAGCGAGATCTAATCCATCGCCTGATGTGCCGGACATTAGTCCTGTTACTGTGTAGCTTTTCGAGTCCATGGGTTAATATTTGTTAAGTAAGGGCAAGCTCAAAGATAAATTAACAGAGATAAAATGCCTCCTTTTTTATAATGGCTAATTTGCAAGCCTAATCTAGTTCACTTGGCTAATCTGATCATTGACATCGGCAATACTCGAATCAAATCGGCTCTATTTTATCAAAAAGAGCTCCGAGATGAATTTGCGCATTCAAATCTTGAAGAAGCCCGTGACTTTTGGAAAAAATTAAGATTTGAGCAATGCATCGTGAGTTCGGTAAAATGGACTGAATTGGAATTGAAAAAATTACTTCCCTTCGAGTTTCAACTTCTCAATCATGATACCAAGTTGCCAATCGGTAATAAATACGGCTCTCCCAAAACACTGGGGTTGGATCGGATCGCTGCAGCTATTGGTGCTTGGTCCATGGCAAACGGAAAACCAGTTTTGTCCATTGATTTGGGGAGCTGCATCACCTTTGACTTAGTGGATCAATCAGGAGCATATCTAGGCGGAGCAATTAGCCCGGGATTAGCGATGCGAGCGAGAGCAATGAAGGAGTTTACAGCCCGGCTTCCACTTGTGGAGCTAAAAAATAGGCCGAGAGAACTGATTGGCAACTCTACGGTTAGTTGTATGCAGATCGGAATCTGGTCTGGAGTAGGCTATGAAATAACTGGCCAAATCAAGGCCTATCAAGAAAAATATCCGCAGATCAAGGTCTTTGTTTGCGGTGGAGATGCACAATCTTTTGATTCATTAGTAAAAGACCACATATTTGTAGTCCCAAATTTAGTCCTATTTGGACTGAATGCTATTCTAAACCACAATGTTGAGTAAAGTCAAAATACAATTGCTGGGTGTCCTAAGCACCCTTTTCTTATTTAACGAAGCCATGGCACAAACCAGCGCTTCTACCTACAGTGCCTTGGGTATCGGAGAGTTTAACTATTCTGGAGTTACCACCAATCAGGGAATGGGTGGGCTAGGAATCAGTTATGGTACTGGCTGGGGGGTCAATGTGGTCAATCCCGCTTTGACCACCCGAAATACTATATTCAATTTTCAAGCGGCAATGAATTATAAAAGAATCAAGGCCAATAACGGAACCGAAACTTCTGATGTGGATGGAGGAGGACTTTCTTACGTAGCTTTTTCACTTCCTGTCAAATCAGGAAAAACTACACTCGGGTTAGGATTGAATCAAATCACCAGCGTTAACTATCGCTTGCTTATTGAGAGTCAGGTAAATAATGCGAACATCAACGCCCTGAACTACATCGAAGGTGATGGGGGAATTTCAGAGGCCTACTTGAATATGGGCTTTTTGGTTGCTAAAAATTTAAGTCTAGGAATTCACGGCTCCTATCTTTTTGGCTCAACTATCCGAACCAATCAATTATCCCTAACCGATCAGCAAGGCGTCGATGTAGGAATCCCAACTGAATATTATGAAAGATTAACAGTCTCCGATGTGGGCTTCAAACTAGGTGCACACTACATGATTCCATTGTCAGAAAAGAACAATTTGCACCTAGGTGCGATCTATGAAAACCTGGGAGAGGTGAACGGTAAAGCTTTTGCCAAACTAGCGGCATTTGGACAGGCAAATGACCTAGATAGCGACGGAGATTTGATCGCTAATGATGAGCCTGGAAGTGTCTATATTCCAAATCGTTATGGCTTCGGATTTACCTTCGAAAAGGTAAATAAATTCGCCATTGGGTTGGAAGCACAGTACCAAGATTTCAAGCAGTATCGTTCATTTTTGGATGATCCAACTCAATTGAAAGAAGCCATCAAAGTTGGTCTTGGGATGCAAATTGTGCCAAATTATTTGGCAATTGACAGCCCATTGAAGCGAAGTACGTACCGAGTTGGACTTGAATTTATCCAGACCCCCTACTATTTGAACAACACCAATATTAATGATCTTGGCATCAACTTTGGAGCTTCGCTACCACTGAATCAATTGTCTTTAATGAACTTTGCCATGAAGTTAGGTCAAAGGGGAACGACAGAAAATGGTCTAATCCGCGAAAACTATATTAACTTTACATTGGGATTTTCGCTGAATGACAACAGCTGGTTCTACAAACGTGTATTTGAATAAATAAAACAATCATTTGCCACTTAGGTTAAATCTTTTGAAATAAAGGATTTATATTCTTAAGATTGGCTTCCAAATTAAACCTGATACTAAAATGAAACTTAAAGCGACACTATTAAGTCTATCTGCGCTACTTCTGGCAGGTATGGTTCAAGCTCAAGATGTCTGGAATTGGCCGGCGGATCCAGCACAAGAAGCGAAGGCGAGAGAATTAAATGCGGCCTATGTGGATTACATGAAGTCGGATCAATTCGTTTCGGCTACAAAGCCATTGAATTGGTTATTGGTCAATGTGCCAAAATTGAACGAATCCATCTACATCAATGGAGTGGCTATCTATGATGGGGCTGCTAAGGAAGTCACCGATGCTGCAAAAAAAGCAGTCTATCAGGACTCTGTGATAGCACTCTATGATAAAAGAGGAGAACTCTTTGAAAGCGAATCCAAATGGATCGAGAACAAAGCCTACTACGGCTATCAGTTCTATAAAGATGATAAAGATAAGCTGAAAATCGCCGTGGCAGATTTCGAGAAGGCCTTGGAAATGAATGGGGTGATCAGCTACCAATTGGTTCCTGCCTATTTCAATTTGGTCTATAGAAATTTTGCTTATCACAAAGCCTATACAGGTGACGAAATCCTGACTATGTATGACGAGTTGAATGCAATCCTAGACGCTGAGGGTGCTAAAGGAACAGATGTTTCTGGTCAAAAAGGCAATATGGAGCAGCTACTTGTAGCCATGGAATTGATTGATTGTGATTTCATCCAGAATACCATGGGAGCAAAACTGCAAGCAGATCCTACCAATGAAGTATTGGCAGATCAGATTTTCAAATATTCTGTACAGTATAAGTGTTTCTCTTCTCCTGTTTTCTTGCAGGCATTGGAGATGAAGCATGCCAAAGAGCCAAGTTTCTCTACGTCTCAGGTAATCGCAATGCGATACATGCAGGAAGAGAATACTGACAAAGCTGAGAACATGTGGGGTCAGGCATTTACCTTGGCTGAGAATCCAACTCAAAAATCTGATGCCAAGATGGAGCTTGCAAAAATATATGCAAGACAAGGCAAAAAGTCAGCGGCTAGAAGCGCTGCCAAAGAAGCAGCTGACTTGGACAACTCCAAAACCTCTGATGTATATTCTCTTATCGGAGGTATGTATATGAACTCATTGAATGACTGTAAAGGTGGAGAAAGCCGAGCTAAAGATTATTCCATCTTCATCGCTGCATACAATGCTTACCAGCGTGCTGGTGATTCTCAGGGAATGGCAAGCGCAAAATCTAGATTCCCGTCTCGTGAGGAATTATTTACCGAAGGGCTTCAAGTCGGTGGCTCGCTAAATACAGGTTGCTGGATCGGTGAGTCAGTAACTCTGGCGACAAGAGATTAATTTCTAACATTAATTAACTTAAGGCAGTCAAATTGACTGCCTTTTTTAGTTTATAGAAATGTGGTTATCTAGTATTTTTATCAAATGAAAATCAATTCAGTAGGCCTTCTTTTATTCATCTTTTTAGCAGCTTTCGGTTTTTCCTGCCGGGAAGATGTGGACAAATCTGCTTTGCAGGAATACGATGGCCCAATAAGCAGCTCGATCAATATCCATTTGGTACAAAGTGATTCTGCGATTATTCGATCAGACCTAAAAGCACCCATACAGCTGGAATTTGCAAATGGAAATATTGAATTTCCGGAAGGAATTGAAATCGAAATTTTTGAAAAAGATGGCACATTAGGAACTACCATGCGTGCTGACAAAGGGTATTACCTCAAGGAAGAGAATCTTTACAAGGGTGTAGGAGATGTGAAAGTGAAGAACTTGATCAAGGATCAACAGCTTCAGACTGAAGAAATTTTTTGGAATCCGAACGAGAAGCGAATATATACTGATAAATTTGTGACGATTCAGGAGAAACAAACACTTTTCAATGGTACCGGGATGGAATCTGACGATTCCTTTTCGAATTACAAATTGAAGAATGTAAGAGATTCCAGAACCTTGCTTCCTGGAGAAGGGATGTAATTGGCGAGAATTGCTTGCTGGAATTCCCTTTATACCCAAATCAACAATTAGCTATTTCACTTTGAAACTCGCAGACGCACTTATTCTTTCATTATCCCTAGCTTTAATTATAATCGGAGTGCATCAGTCTCTGACTGTGGGAATAGAATCATCTTATGCTATTTTTATGTTTGCGGTGGCTTTGTTATTTTGGTTTCAGTACCGAAGAATAAAAAAACCTCAAGACCCTCCCGCCGAGAATAAAAAAGCAAAAGCAGCAAAAAAACGTTAAAATGGAAGTTTCCTATTTGATTTATGTGATTATCACACTGGTTTTTTCGGCTTTTTTTTCCGGGATGGAGATTGCTTTCATTTCCTCCAATAAGCTTCAAATTGAACTTGAGAATAAACAAGGTGATTTGACTGGAAAACTGCTGAGCGGCTTTGTTCAGCGGCCAGGTCAATTTATTGGCACTACCCTGATGGGTAATACTATTTCCTTGGTTCTATACGGAATATTCATGGCCTATTTGATGGATGGGCCTTTGAGGACGAATTTGCCCCCAAGCTTAAATAATGAGGGGTTTATCCTTTTTTCGCAGACCATTGTCTCTACACTGATTGTATTAACCACAGCGGAATTTTTGCCAAAAAGTATTTTTATGCTGAATCCAAACAGTATGCTGAACTTCTTTGCAATTCCATTCTGGGTGGTTTATATATTGATCTATCCCATCGTTTGGGCTACCGTTTGGCTTTCCAGATTTTTTATCACCAAAGTTTTGAGACTGGAATACAGCGAAGACAAGCCGGTTTTTACAGTAACCGATCTGAATAGCTTTGTCCAAAATCATATTACAAAAGCCAAAGAAGACGGACATGTGGATATTGATACGAAGATCTTTGACAATGCAGTCGAGTTCAAAACAGTCCGAGTCCGTGAATGCATGGTTCCCCGAACGGACGTTGTCTGTGTGGAGGTCGATGATCCGATCGAAGATCTCAAGACCGTTTTTGAAGAAAGTGGACATTCGAAAATCATCGTCTATCGGGAAACCATCGATGATGTGATTGGGTATTGTCACCAGCTGGAGCTTTTCAAAAAGCCCAAAACCATCGAAGAAATACTAACCCCTATCATCATCGCTCCAGAATCAGCCTTGGCAAATGAGTTATTGATCCAATTTATTCAGGAGCGAAAGAGCTTGGCTTTGGTGGTGGATGAGTTTGGGGGGACGAGCGGGATTGTTTCTATGGAAGATATTATTGAAGAAATTTTCGGTGAGATCGATGACGAATATGACAGCGATGATCTGATGGAGCAAAAAATTTCTGATCAGGAATATGTCCTGAGTGCAAGACAAGAAATAGATTACTTGAATGATAAATATGATTGGAAATTGCCGGTAGGAGACTTTGAGACCCTTTCTGGTTTGATTTTATCTTTGACTGAGAATCTTCCAAAGAAAGGAGAATCCGTCACAATTGGTCCTTATACCTTCACAATTATGACCAAACAAGAGCATCGAATTGAATCAGTTAGGCTTAAAATTAATTCCTCTGGGATTTTTTAGCCAAGCCTTTGATTTAGAATATATTTTGAATTTCGTTACTAATGCTATTATTTTGCGACTCCTAAAAAAGCGTAGTAACAATAATGGCGTTAATTAAACAAATAAGACAGCGGACAGGTCTCGCAATCGGAGTAATCGCCGGCGGGCTAATTTTATTCCTCCTTGGAGGTGATTTATTGAGTCCAAATTCCTCACTTCTCAATTCCAGCCAAAACATCGTCGGAGAAATAGCCGGTGAGGATATTACCTATGAGGAATACATCCAAAAGATAGAGGAAGTAAAACTTGCCTATCAGCAACGAAGCGGAAGAGTGCCTTCTGAAGTTGAAATGGTTACCGTAAGAGAGCAAGCGTGGCAAACGATGATTGTAGAGCGAGTGTTCGATGAGGAATATGAGAAGCTGGGATTGACAGTTTCCGATGCGGAATTGGTCGACATGGTTCAGGGTAAAAATATTGTAGCAGAACTTCGTCAGCAATTGGTGAATCCCACTACGGGAGAATTCGATAAAAATCAGTTGATCACTTTCCTCCAGTCTTTGGAAACTGCTGATCCGGCGCAGCAGGCATTCTGGGCGCAACAAGAAAAGCTTTTTGCTAACTCTCGTCTTCGAATCAAATACGACAATCTCTTGGCAACTTCCGAGTTCACTACTCAGGCAGAAGCTAAAATGGAATACAGGGCAGCAAATACGGTTGCAGATGCTTCGATCCTTTACATTCCATACTATGCAGTAAAAGATGATGAGGTAAAAGTAGAAGAAAGCGAAATGAAAGCTTACTTAAGTAATAACAAAGCGAAGTTCAAAACTGGAAACACTACGAACTTGGAATATGTAAGCTTCAACATCCGTCCGAGTGGACTGGATTCTGCAGTAGTCATTGAAGAAATTACTGCTTTGACAGGAGAAATGAGAGCTGCTGCCAATGATTCTACTTTTGTAATAAGAAACTCGGAAAACCCTACAGCATTTTACACATTCAAGCCAGGAGAAGAACTTCCAGCTGATTTGGTTTCCAATGTTGAGCAGGTTACTGCAGGTGAAACTTACGGTCCTTTCGTGACGCCAAATGGAAGCTATGTTTCCTACAAAGTATCTCAGGAATACGCTGGAACTCCTCGAATCAGAGCGTCACATATTTTATTCTCTACTGAGAATATGAGCGAAGAGGCCAAAGCAGATGTCAAAGCTCAGGCTGAGACGGTACTTGCAGAAGTAAAGAGCTCAGGAAACTTTGCGGTAGCTGCTAGACAATATGGACAAGATGGAACTGCTCAGAATGGAGGGGATTTGGGATGGTTTGCAAAAGAAGATTTTGTAGAAGCTTTCGCAAATGCAGCTTATGCTGCTAAGTCATCTGGACTACTTCCAAATCTAGTAGAGACAGAATACGGCTATCACATCATCGAAGTGACAGAGATGCCTAAGTCTACTTATACCAAAGTAGCTACTTTGGAGAAGGAGCTTATCGCAAGTGATGCCACTAGAAATGAGGCATTCAGAAATGCGGATTCTTTTGCGGCGAATTCTGGTAACAGAAATCAATTCACTGAAAATGCTGAAACTGAAAACTATCGAATCATCCAAGCAAACAGCGTAGAAGCCAATGCTAGAAATATCAATAACCTGACTAATGCGCGGGAGGTCATCCGATGGGCATTTTCCGAAGCATCTGCAGATGAAGTCTCTCCGGTATTTGAATTAGATAATGAGTTCTTGGTGGCGACCTTGGTCAGCAAGAAAGAGGAAGGTGAAGAACTGACCCTTGCCGATGTGAAAGAGCAAGTAGAGACGCAAGTAAGAAATGAAAAGAAGGCAGAGTTGATTCAATCTAAGCTAAAAGGCTTGGCTACGCTGGAGGAAATGAAAGCCGTATTCCCGGAGGCTGCTTCATTGAATGAAATTCCAGATTTGAAATTGAGTACTTCGGTAATCCCGGGTGTAGGATTTGCACCAAAGGCAATCGGAGCAATCTTTGGAATTAAAGAAGGTCAGCTAACCATGCCTATTCAGGAAGATATTGGCGTAATAATAGGACGCTTAAATAACCTTACCCCTGCAGCTGAGATCGGAGATTACTCAGGTTTCCAAGGCCAATTGACTCAAAATGCTTCGCAGCGAACTTCCTACCAGATTATGATGGCACTGCAAGATTTGGCGAATGTGAAAGACTATCGCTACAAATTCTTCTAAGGAAAACAAAAATCATTTTGAACCCATGCCCACCAGCATGGGTTCTTTGATTAAGTTCAAATTAGATTTCAGGATGAAAAAAGAATTTAATGCCGCCGCATTCAAAGAAAAATTAGAAGCCAGCGGACAGTTCCCAATGCTTTATATGTTTAAATTTATCGTTCCAAACGGTGTAGAGCAGGAAGTTGCAGCGCTTTTTCCCAAAAATGAAATGGGTCTAAAGTCGAGTTCTGGAGGAAAATATGTCAGCACGACCATTAAATCTATGATGGATTCTGCCGATCAAATCATTGATATCTACGAAAAGGCTTCGAAAATCGAAGGCTTAATATCACTTTAATCCAATAAAAATCATGTGGAAAGAAGAAGACAACAAACTGAAGAAGACATTCAAATTTGGAGATTTTCAAGAGGCATTTGCTTTTATGACTCGGGTCGCTTTTTTGGCCGAGTCACAGCAACATCACCCAAACTGGAGTAACGTCTATAACATCGTAGAGATCGAGCTGACCACACATGATTCCGGGAACACGGTCACGGAGAAAGACCGGAAGCTTGCCAAAGCAATTGACAAAATTAGTGGATGATTGATCAGGGAATAAATTTATTTCTGGTACCAACACCTATTGGCAATCTGAAGGATATCACGCTTCGAGCAATCGAGATATTGAAGAGTGCAGATGTGATTCTCGCTGAAGATACCCGTACCAGCGGTAGTTTACTCAAGCATTTAGAGATTTCCCGACCACTTCAGAGTTATCATATTTTCAATGAACATAAAACGGTACAACGCCTCGTCGATCGCATGAAGGCAGGGGAAGTATTTGCACTGATCAGTGATGCCGGCACTCCTGCGATCTCTGATCCCGGATTTTTACTCATTCGGGAAGTCCTTGCAGCTGGGTTGGATGTACAGTGTCTCCCGGGAGCCACTGCGTTGATCCCTGCCTTGATCAATAGCGGATTGCCTAACGATCGTTTTGTCTTCGAGGGCTTTTTACCTCATAAGAAAGGTCGTAAAACCAGAATCGATAATTTGATGGAAGAGGTTCGAACCATGGTTTTCTATGAATCGCCACACCGGTTGATGAAGACTTTGGAGCAATTGGCTGAGGCATTTGGACCGGATCGACAGGCCTGTGTCTCCAGAGAATTGACCAAGCTGCATGAGGAAAACGCCAGAGGCACCTTGGCAGAATTAGTTGAGTATTATCAAACCAATCCATTGAAGGGCGAAATCGTCCTCACGGTGGCTGGTAAAAACCCAAAAGCTTAAAACCATGCTGACAAAGTCAGAACTCAGCACATTGCTGGAAAAAACGCAAGAGATCGCAAAAGCCGCAGGTGCATTTATCCGAAAGGAGAGACAGCACTTCAATCCGAAGGACGTGGAGCACAAAGGTCTCAATGACCTGGTCTCTTATGTGGACAAGGAAGCCGAGAAAATGATTGTATCTAAATTGACAAAGATCCTACCAGAGGCTGGATTTATCACGGAGGAAGGTACCGCTGCCAAAGCACCCGCCGAATTGACGTGGGTGATCGATCCCTTAGATGGCACAACTAATTTCATCCATGGCCTTCCGGTATTTGCAGTCAGCATCGCACTGATGGAAAAGGAAGAAGTGATTTTGGGGGTGGTCTATGAGATCAACAGGCATGAATGTTTCTACGCCATGAAGGGTGAAGGAGCATATTGCAATGACACAAAGATCAAAGTAAGCCCGGCTAAAACCCTTTCCGAATCATTGATCGCCACTGGATTTCCCTATTACAATTTTGAATTGATCGATAAATACATGAATGCGCTGAAGGAATTGATGCAAAGCACGCATGGCCTTCGTCGACTTGGAAGCGCGGCTGTAGACCTTTGCTATGTAGCAGCAGGAAGATCAGAAGGCTACTTTGAATACAATCTCAATAGTTACGATGTTGCGGCAGGAGCTTTGATCGTCGAGGAAGCTGGCGGAAAAGTGACTGATTTCAACGAAGGAAGAGATTTTGTTTTTGGCAGGCAGATTATTGCTACCAATGGCTTGATTCACCAAGAGTTTACTGAAAAGTTGAAGCCAATCCTGAGCTGACCTACTGTAGTAAAAAGTACCAAATCAAAATGCTGATCAGTGAAATCGGGATTCCCAATCCTGAAAGTAGCGCGGCTAATTTGGGGCGAAGGTCATATTGAATTGCCACCAGTGAGCCTGTGATCATGGGAGCCATGCCACTTTCCAATATGGTGACTTGGAGAGCCAAGTCATTTTCGAAATCAAAATTCCGATAGATCAACCATACCAAAGCGGGAGCTAACAAAAGCCTGTAGCCCATTCCCATCCAGAAAAATCTAGAATTCAGGGATTCAAAATCCAATCGAAACCGAAGTCCGATGGCGAAGATTGAGGCGGGCACCATGGTTTTGCCGATGGCATCAGCTATCGGCAAAATAAATTCTGGAGTTTTCCATCCAAGGAAACTCATGCAGAGTGTGGCGATCAAAAATAAGAATGGCGGAAAACTGATTATTTTTAACGGGATGGCGCCGAGCCTACTTTCCTGATGCGAATAGATAGAGGCGACGATGATGGAAACTGAAGAAACCAACAAGAATGAACCGCCCTGATCGATCAATAAAGCGGTGGGCAAGCCTTCCTTTCCCAATAAGCCTTCAATCACAGGAAAGCCAAGAAATGAAGTATTGGCCAAGCCAGAAACAATAATTAAGCAGCCAGTAGTTGCATTATCCCAGTTTAAGATTTTTCCAAGGCTTCCAAAAAGAACCCAAGAGCAAAAGAAAGTGAACCATGCTGCAGAGATCGGAAGTAATAATTCCCAGCCCGGATCGATCAGTGGAATGTAAAGCAATGCCAAAGCAGGCAACACAAAATTGAATAGGTAGAAATTGACCCACTTGCTCACTTTTTCCTTGGGGAAGCCAGGCTTTGACTGAAAATAAAGCCCCAGTGCCAAAAGTACCACCGCAAAAAATAGCGTTAGCATGGTCTTGATCCGAGAACTTTACAATTAAATAACATAAAATTAATTCTATAAGATTGTAGCTAATTGATAATCAGTCTATTTTTGAAGAGTTTATAACGCTATGACCAAACTTATACCAATTTTTATAGACGGGAAAAAGTGGATTCAACTTTCTCAGCTTTCAACTGAGCAGTCAAGGCTGATTAAATCCTGGCTTCCAATCAGTAGCTTGAGAAAAGTATTGTTTCAGGGGATGGAGTTGACAGACTGCTTAGATTTTGAAACGTACGACTTTTGGTTTCGAACCAACCAAGTCAAAAATGATAAGCAGGCACTTCTTGATTTTTAACCCAATCCGAAGCTTTTTCTTTTTTCGTCAAAATATATCTTAAGCTCAGGATAGAATGAGCTTTCCACCTGTGGAATCCCATCTAAGATCAATTCCATTCCTCCTTGAATTTCATCTTTGTTCAGCTGAATTCCTTCCAACATAAAAACCAAATCCTCCAGGGTGAGCGGTTCAACCATAGAAGAAGGATAGAGCAGGTAATCATTTCCATAGAAATCCACCGCTTCCAATTGAATTCTGTGATCGATTTCATGCGCATAGATACTCAGCTGTTCACCCCATTTACTTTCTGGATAATTCAATTTTACCAGTAAAACCGAGTTAGTTTCTCCACTGAAGTAGCTTTCTGGGCGAAATTTGAAATTGATCATCCGTCAAAAATAAGAATTCCTTTTTAATCCCGATTTGTATCGCTCTTAAGGATTGGATAATCGGGACTTTCGGGCTATTTTTGGGCCTTCGGTCTGGATTTTCAATCCACAGGCCTATCCCATATTCGCCTTCAAACACCTTATTATGAAAAGAGATTCGCTGGTTTTCGATTTGATAGCTCAAGAGGAAGACAGACAAAAGAGAGGAATTGAACTGATTGCCTCGGAGAACTTCACCAGTAAGCAAGTAATGGAAGCTGCAGGTAGCGTATTGACCAATAAATACGCGGAAGGCTTACCTGGAAAGCGTTATTATGGAGGTTGCGAAGTAGTTGATGAAATCGAGCAATTGGCGATCGACCGAGCTAAAAAACTATTTGGAGCAACTTGGGCCAATGTGCAGCCGCACTCTGGCGCGCAGGCAAATGCTGCAGTTTTCCTAGCATGTCTGAAAGCTGGAGATCCGATTTTAGGTTTTGATCTTTCGCATGGTGGACACTTGACTCACGGTTCCCCGGTTAATTTTTCAGGAAAGCTTTATGATCCTCATTTCTATGGAGTCGAAGAGGAGACTGGAGTTATTGATTACGATAAAGTTGAGAAGAAAGCGCTTGAAGTAAATCCAAAGATGATCATCTGTGGTGCTTCGGCTTATTCCAGAGACTGGGATTATGAGCGCTTGCGGAATATTGCTGATCAAATAGGAGCACTTTTGTTGGCAGACGTATCGCATCCATCAGGCTTGATTGCCCGTGGTTTGTTGAATGATCCATTGGAACATTGCCATATCGTCACCACGACTACTCATAAGACCTTACGAGGTCCTCGAGGTGGATTGATCATGATGCGAGAAGACTTCGATAACCCTTGGGGAATCACCACTCCAAAAGGTGAAATCCGCAAAATGAGTGCTTTACTTGACATGGGAGTATTCCCTGGTACGCAAGGAGGTCCATTGGAGCACATTATCGCAGCAAAAGCTATCGCATTCGAAGAATGTCTCTCGGATGAATACATGGAATATATCCTTCAGGTAAAATTGAATGCATCCGTAATGGCTGATGAGTTCGTAAGTCTCGGGTACAAACTTATCTCCGGTGGAACGGACAACCATTTAATGCTTATCGATCTCAGAAATAAAGACCTTACCGGAAAAATTGCAGAAGAAACGCTCGGTAAGGTGGATATTACGATCAATAAAAACATGGTTCCTTTTGATACCAAATCTCCTTTTGTCACTTCCGGTATGCGTATAGGTACTCCAGCGATTACGACCAGAGGATTGAAAGAAGACGATATGAAAAAAATCGTTGTATTGATCGATCGCGCATTGATGAATCATGACAACGAAGCCGAACTGGCAAAAATCAAAAATGAGGTCAACTCATGGATGATTCAATTTCCACTTTATTAAGTAGCTCATACACCCGTGGCTTTAGATCAATATCAAGAAGAGAAAGAAGAGGAAGGAATGTCATTTCTGGATCATTTGGAAGCATTGCGCTGGCATTTGTTTCGTTCCATATCAGCCATCCTTATTTTCACAGTCATCGCCTTTATAGCAAAAAGCTTTGTATTCGGGATCGTGATTCTGGGTCCATCAAAAGTAGATTTTGTTACTTATCGATGGTTCTGCAGCCTGAGTGACTACTTTGGCGTTCCAGCGCTTTGCATTGAAGAACTACCATTCACGATCCAGAGTAGGGAGATGACCGGCCAGTTTTCCATGCACGTGACTTCGAGTATGATGGTAGGCTTTATTGTGGCATTTCCTTATGTTTTTTGGGAAGTTTGGAGGTTTATCAGTCCGGGACTTTATGACCAAGAGAAAAATGCTGCAAGAGGTGCCGTATTTTTTGTAAGTATCCTTTTCTTTATGGGAGCAGCTTTCGGCTATTTTATTCTTTCACCACTTTCAATCAATTTCCTATCCAATTACCAATTGGATCCCACGATTGTGAATGAATTTGATATTTCTTCCTACGTGAGCACACTCACAATGCTGGTAATGGCTTCAGCAATCATGTTTCAGCTACCAGTAGTGGTCTATTTCCTGGCGATGTCAGGCTTGGTTACCTCTACCATGTTGAAAGCCTATCGAAAACATTCGATTGTAGTGATCCTGATTGTTTCTGCGATTATTACACCACCAGATGTGATCAGCCAGATACTAATTGCGATGCCGATTTTGGTTCTCTATGAAGCTGGTGTTCAAATTGCCATTCGCTTAGAGAAGAAAAGAGCATTAAAAGCGGCTAAGAACGATATCGAGGATGCACTGTAAACTGCTAGAACTAATAAAATCATGTCAAAAAAAGTAGCCATAGGAGGCGATCATGCAGGATTTGAATACAAAGCTAAGCTGATTGCAAGGCTTATTTCACTCGGCTATGAGGTTAAAGATTTTGGGCCTTTTTCGGATACTTCCGTAGATTACCCGGATTACGTACATCCTTTGAGCTCGGCGATCGAGGCTGGGGAATATGAATTGGGAGTTGTGATATGTGGCAGTGGAAATGGAGTGGCGATCACAGCAAATAAACACCAGGGAATCCGCGCAGCACTATGCTGGAATGAAGAATTGGCGAGCTTGGCTCGACAGCACAATAACGCCAATGTCATTGCCCTTCCTGCCCGGTTTATTTCTTACGAGCTGGCTCAAAAACTAGCAGAGATTTTTCTCAGTACTGATTTCGAAGGGGGAAGGCATCAAAATCGTGTGAATAAGATTGCTTGCAGTTGAACTAAATTAAAGAAAAAAAAGCCCGATGAATTCAAACTCCATCGGGCTTTTTTTGGCACTTATTTTTTAAGTCGGAATTCTCCGGGTTTCACTTCTCGATAGTTCGCTTCCAAAGCAGGAAACTGTCTGAGGAGTCTTTTAAAATCACCATTTGGATCCAATACCAAAGCGCTTTTCTGTTCTTGCAGCATCTGGAATATCCGGGCTTTTTCTGGCAATCCACGCTCCTGCTCTAAATAAACTCTGCTGAGATGATAGTTCAAAAATGGTCCTCCCAAATTTGAATTTTGATAGTAGGAAAGGTCATTGCCTAGTACCATCAGACTTTTTTCGGGCTGATTGGTCGATGTCTTGACAAAGTAATCACTGCTTGCCTCTTGCTGCCAAAACCACCAAGTGACTGCCGGAAATATAAAAATCAAAAGCAGAAACGAAACCTTGGCGATGCGTCCTGATTTGAAATATATATAAAACTGGGTGATCAGGTAAGTCAATACCGGAATGAATATCACCAATTGGAAAGCGCCTTGACGCTTGATAATAAGAAATTCGAAAGCGGCAAAGATCAACCAAAAGATCACCAACTGACGCTGCTTTTGCTGATTGATCGTTGAGCCTTTCATGGCAGTAGAAACAAAGTATCCTACAGCAGCAAGGAGAATAGGAAAAGCTCCAAGGATCAACCAATCGAGACTGGATTGGTAATAATATTTTTCGGAAAAGAAGGATAGCGGCCAGATTTCAATAGCCTCCATGAGCCCTTCTGTCCAGAAATAAAAAACTCCGATCAGCAAAAGTGGAAGAAAATAGCCAATCAATGAAAGCATCAATTGACGAAATGAAAATCCGCTAATCGCAATGCCAGTGAAAATAAGGTAAGGAAGGAATAATAAATAATTTGGCTGAAATCCCGTGGCTATTCCTGCATATAACCCAATCAAAAGTGTTGATTCTGAGCCTTCTTTTTGTAATACCGTTTGGGAAAATAGTTGGCCTAAAGCCAAAACCAAGAAGCAACTTGCCAATAATGCCGGGCTAAGGCTGAGCATGTCGAATGAAAAATGAAACAATGCTGCCATGATGATGGCGGGCAAATAGGTGTTTTCATCAAAAGCCCGGAACTTGATCAGAATCGAGTTCCAGTACAAGATTTGGAAAATTATCAGAATTCTTCCAACTAATTCATAGGCGAGGAGAGATCTTCCAAAAATCAAATCCATTAGCATAAAAAAACCTGCTGACAATGGCCCCGTATCATCAATGATATCTTTATAAAGTAAGTAGCCATCTCCAACGCGCTCACCCAAAATAAGCCAAGTCAACTGGGCAGAGGTAACAGGAAATGGATTGAATAGAAGATAGACCAAAGTCAGTATCAGGAGGTAAATTCCTATACCAATCAGTCTAAAAGGATCGTTGACTCGAAAGAAGCTTAACAATTTGAATTTGTAAAAGTGTGTGCTAGGTTTGCCCGAAATTAACCCATGCCCAACTATTTCGCTAAATTTGTACCATAAATACTTGCAATGGAAAGTAAAAGACAACAAAAACACGCAAAATTGCTTCAGAAGGAGCTTGGAGATATTTTTCAAAAGGAAGCAAAGCACCTGGTAGGAAAAGCAATGGTCACAATTACACATGTGATGGTCAGCCCTGACTTGGGTTTTGCTAAAGTTTACCTCAGCTTTCTACTGGCCGACCCTAAGGCAACTTATGAGTTGATCAACGAGCATAAAAAAGAAATTCGCCACACCTTGGCTAAGCGGATTGGAAAATCTGTTCGGATCATTCCTGAAATCGCATTTTTTCCAGATGACTCTGCTTCCTATGCACAGTACATGGATAAGGTGATCTCCGATCTACATATTCCACCGGCACCGCCGGAAGAAGAGGAAGAAGATTAACTTTTTCAAGCCTTGAATCTTAGTTCCTTTATAGCATCCCGATATTTCCGAAGCAAAAAGAAGCGGAACTTCATCACGATACTCTCGATCATTTCGATCATTGGAGTGACGGTGGGGACGATGGCATTGGTCATCGTGATGTCTGTTTTCAATGGTTTGGAGGATTTGATTCGAGGGTTGTTTGCGAGTTTCGATGCGGAGATTAAAATCGAGGCTACCGTTGGGAAAAGTTTCATTGCCAGCACGGATTGGCTCAAAGAAATTAAAAAGATAGAAGGCATTGCAATCTTGACCGAAGTGATTGAGGATAATGCTTTGCTCGATTACAATGGCAACCAGATGATCGGAAGGATCAAGGGTGTTTCGGATAATTTCCTAGACCAAGGAAGATTTTCAAAGGGTTATTTTTGGGGAGATACCACACTTGGAACCGAACTGAGGCCTGCTGCGATTTTGGGTAGAGGAGTAGGTTTTTTTCTTTCCGTTAATCTTGACAATAACAATGTTCCCCTTAAAGTTTTTTATCCCAAAGCTCCGCGCAGTGCTGCGACATTGGATCCCAATCAACTTTACGCCATGGCCACACTGGAGCCTGTGGCATTCTTCAGCGTTGAGCGGCAGTTTGATGATCAATATGTCATAACTCCTTTGGCCTTTGCCCAGAACCTTCTTAATTACGGGGATAAACGGACTTCCTTGGAGGTGAAAGTTGCGGAAGGATATTCAATCAAAGCTGTTCAAGACCGATTGAAAACTCATTTAGGGCCAGAATTCAGTGTGAAAAACACCGATGAGCAGCATGCCGCAATAATACGAACGGTCAAACTCGAAAAATTCTTCGTCTTCCTTACCTTGTCTTTTATCTTAGCGATCGCTTCATTCAACATCTTCTTTTCCCTCAGTATGCTGGCAATTGAGAAAAAGAAGGACATGGCAGTGCTCAAAGCGATGGGAGCTACCGAGCGTTTGATAAAGCACATTTTCTTAAAGCAAGGAATGATGATCGCTTTTAGTGGCGCGCTGATCGGCTTGATTTTAGGCTACGGCGTTTGCTTTTTACAGCAATCCTTCGGCTTGGTTTCATTAGGAATTTCTTCTGCGGTGGTGGATGCTTATCCCATCAAAGTGGTTTGGACAGATTTTGCTTGGATCAGTATATCCATAATCGCAATTACTTTTGCGGCTTCTTGGCGTCCTGCTACCATCGCTGCTCAAGTGGATACTACTGCTGAACTTTAGGATTACAGATTTTTTCCCAAATGGTCTTAGCTTGGTCCATTCCGAGCTCACTGGCTTTGAGCAAATCAGGACAAGCTTCAGGCAATCTTTTCAATCGTTGTAGGGTAATTCCACGATGATAAAATCCAGAGGGGTTGCTGGGTTGGATTGCGATTAATTGGGTGAAATCCGCCAAAGCACCTTCTAAACTTCCTGCCAAATAGCGAGATTGTCCTCTCCCAAGTAGGTACCCCTCATTCTGTTCTTCCAATTCCAATGCAGCGGAGAAATCACGTTCAGCATTTTTCCAGTCTTTTTTACCGGAATATATTTTCCCACGGTAATAAAAAGACTCCGTATCAAATTCATCCAAGGCAATCGCTGCGGTAAAATCTTCGATCGCACCTAAACTGTCTCCATGATTCATCCGATAGAAGCCACGCTGCTTATACGTTTGGCTATTGGCGATGGAATCCGCGATGACTTGATCAAGCTGCTCTAAGAGCATCAGGTCTCCACCTTCTTTTACTTGTGCCAGTCCTTGCTTGGCAGGAAGGTGTCTGGGATTAATAGATAAAGCCTCTTCAAAGGACTCAATCGCCAGCATATTCTCACCAATCCGTAAATAAGAACGGCCTTTTTCTGCATAGTAATCGGGGTTTTCTGGCTCAGATTCCAAAGCCAAATCAAAGTAATCCACTGCAAATTCATATTCTCCCAATTCAAAACTGCAAAGTCCCAAATGATAATAGGCTTGAGCAGGATTGCCCGACTGAGCGGTCATGACTTGAGATACCCCCAGATCTCCTGCGCCTTGGCGATAAATGATCCGAGTGGTTTGGCCCGGAGGAGTGACCAGGAAATCTTGAAAATCTCTCATCGCAGACTCATATTGCTTCAGCTGATATCGAATTCTACCCCTTGCAAAATAGGCCTCTGCATATTCCGAATCTAGTGAGAGCAAAATCGAAAAATCAGCCAACGCTCGATCAAGATTGCCCGATCTCTCGAAGGCCTGTCCTCGAAGCCAATAAGCTTCTATGTCTCTCGGGTGAGCGGTGATCCAAGTACTAAGTAAGGTCGCCGCTTCTTCCCATTTTTGCGAATCAAAGGCAAAAGTGGCAGATTGGAAAAGGCCGGTTTTTGACGGGGTCGTATCCTGCTGAGCAAAGCTGGGAATTAGTCTAAGCAGCAGAATAATTATAAGTGAATACTTTAGCATAGATCAAAAATCACTTTTTTCTAAATTTAAAGTTAGAAATCCCATTATTCAAAGCCGTATAAAGCGTTCCCAAAGCATCAGAGCTTCCTCTGGTGAAATGAGCATTTTCTACACTTTTGCAAGAAGCGAGGGGTTTGTACTTTCGAAGATAAGAACCAGATTTTCCAGAGTTTATACTCACTGGTGATGAAAAAATAAGATAGATTTTTAATCAAGTTTATAATGTATTGAAAATCAATAATGAATGAGTTAAAATTCCTTTGAATAGACTATATTCAATCATAAAATGGATTAAACTAGATCGAAGGCATGTTTCTTGAGTAGAATTGCCTTAAAATTATTTGCCAAAAATCAATCTGATGATTAGAAAAAAACTTCTCGTTCTCCCGCTTCTTTTTTTATTTTTTCATTCCGCTTCCAGTCAAAGCTCAGATAGCACGCTCTCTTTAAAATCTGGCTCTATCGCTAACCAATTTGAATACATCTACAAGAATTCAAATAATTTTCAAGAGTATAAAGTAGTCAAAAGGACAAATCTCGATCAGCTGAAATCCAATATTTTGGATTCGATGAAAACGATGCGAGGAGAAGTAATCACAATCAAAGGAGTTCTTGCCAACAAAAATGATTCAATTGCCAACTTGAACACATCCTTGCAAGTCACTGAAAATGACAGACAAGCAGCGATTGATGCTAAAGATAATTTCAGTTTTTTAGGAATGGGGATTGAAAAATCTGTGTATTCTACGATGATGTGGTTGATCGTAATTGGTCTGGCAGCTGCGCTGGGTTTCTTTTCTTTTCAATATACCCGAAGCTCTTCCAAAATCAGAAAAGCGCAAAAAGACTTGTTAGAGGTGCAGGAGGAATTTGAAAACCATCGAAAAAACACCTTGGATAGAGAACGAAAACTCAAGCGAGAACTCGTAGATGCGCAAATGGGAAAGAATTCCTAGTCTTTTTAGCATCTTAGCATGTAAGATTTTAAATCATGCGCTTCACCAATTCAACTCAACTTTCGAATAAAGTCTACGATGTCATCATCATCGGGCTTGGAGCTGTCGGCGCCGCGGCACTTTATCAACTTTCCAAAAGAGGTGTTTCTGTCTTGGGAATCGATCAATTTGACCCTCCGCATCAATGGGGATCATCTCATGGTGAGACGAGAATTACCCGGTTAGCCGTGGGAGAAGGAAAAGATTATGTAGCCCTCGCCTTGCGTTCTCACCAGATATGGAAAGAGATTGAATCACTCTCCGGTAAAAAACTTTATTTCCAAACTGGAGGAATTTTGATGGATTCAGGTATTTCTGCTTGGGAAAAACATGGAACCAAAAGCTTTTTAGATCAGACGATTTCCTTTGCTAAGGAATTTGGAATCGCGCATAAAGTGATCAATGCAGAAGATACCATTCTTCGTCACCCCCAAATCAGTCTTGAATCCAGCGGAAAAACCTATGCTGAAGACGCCACGGGTTATTTACTTCCGGAGCAATGCATCGCCACCCAGCTCAAATTGGCGTTGGGTCTGGGCGCTGATGTGCTTGTAGACACCACAGTCTTGGGATTAGAAAACCTTGAAAACGGGACGAAAATACTATTTGAGGAGACTTCCCTCTTTGCAAAAAAAGTAATCCTGTCTGCAGGAGGATGGGTCAAGGATTTTCTTCCAAAGGAGGAAAGTGGGAAATTCAAGATTTGTAGGCAAGTGTTGCATTGGTTGGAGATAGAATCCCTCCACGATGTGTGGAATAATTCGCCAGTGTACATGTGGGGAATCGGAGCGAAACCTGAAGATTTTATCTATGGGTTTCCTTCATTGGATGGGATTAGCGTCAAAATGGCTACTGAATCTTTTGTGGAAACTCCACATCCAGAATTAATCGATCGAACTGTTAGCCAAGAAGAGCAGCAGGACTTTTGGAGAAAAAAGGTTTTGGGTAGATTCCTCGGTCTTTCTGGTAGATTTTTGAAATCAACGGTTTGTTTTTACACCGTGACAGAAGATGGAAGATTCGTGATTCGACCTCTGATGCGATTTCCTCAGGTATTGATGGTATCGGCTTGCTCTGGACACGGGTTTAAGCACTCAGCGGCTTTGGGGGAATTATTGGCCGAGCAGGTTTGTGATGAAGCGAAAACGGTTCAGTTCGAAATTGATTAACGTATTGATTTTGTTTCGATCAAACATCCTCGTTCAAAAAAACTTACTTTTGTCCACAGAATTTAGATATCGAACATGGCAAGAGAAAGAGGAACTGCACTAGAGGAGAACGAAAAGAGGAAGTTGACAAAGCAGAATTTGAGTAAACTAGGAGGTATTTTCAGATTTATATTACCCTATCGAGGCTCATTTTTTCTTGGTTTGGGGTTCTTACTTTTCTCATCCCTCACCCTGTTGACCTTCCCTTTCGTAGCGGGTAAGCTGATTGATACTGCGCAGGGCAAAGATTGGATCGTAACAGATATTACTTCGATCGCACTGTTACTTCTTGGAATTCTTGCAATTCAGAGCATATTCTCCTTTTTTCGAGTTTGGCTTTTTTCACTCGTCTCCGAAAAATCCATGCGTGATATCCGTTTGGCACTTTACAGCCGATTGGTTCGACTTCCGATGACATTTTTTGATCAGCGCAGAACCGGCGAATTGATCAGCAGAATCACAGCTGATGTCAGCATGCTTCAAGATACCTTTTCGGTCACCTTGGCCGAGCTTTTTCGACAGCTTATCACACTCTTGGCAGGAGTTGTATTTCTGTTAGTGACGACTCCTAAGTTGACCTTATTCATGCTTGCTACTTTTCCGGTATTGGTGATTATTGCAATGGTCTTTGGACGATTTATTCGCAAGTTGTCCAAGGCTACTCAAGATGAACTTGCCGCAGCAAATGTGATCGTAGAAGAAACCTTGCAATCTATCAGTACCGTGAAATCCTTCGTCGGGGAAGTCTATGAATCTACTCGATACGGCAATGGGTTGAGTCGTGTGGTTGCTGTCGCATTGAAAGCCGCCAAATTCAGAGGCGCCTTTATTTCCTTTATCATCTTTGCACTTTTTGGAGGGATTGTAGGAGTCATGTGGTATGGAGCAAGCCTAGTCAGTTCTGGGGCGATGAGCGTAGGAGATCTGGTTTCTTTTGTGCTATACACGACTTTCATTGGAGGCTCTATTGCAGGTCTAGGTGATATATATGGGCAGGTGCAAAAGGCAATTGGCTCGTCTGAACGCGTATTGGAAATTTTGGAAGAGGAAGAAGAATCTTCAACTGGAGTAAGGCAAGCTAATTTCAAAGGAAAGATTGAATTTGATCAAGTTAGTTTCCACTACCCAACCCGGCCTGAGATGGAAGTATTGAGCTCCTTAAGTTTTCATGTGAACCCTGGCGAAAAAGTAGCCTTAGCTGGTCATTCTGGAGCTGGGAAATCTACGATCATTCAGCTTTTACTTCGATTCTATGAGTCGCAGCAAGGTGCAATACGGGTTGATGATCGACTAGTGTCTGATTGGGAATTGGCGAGTTTGCGGGCTCACATTGGGATTGTTCCTCAGGAGGTATTGCTTTTTGGAGGATCCATTCGTGAAAATATCAGGTATGCCAAACCTGACGCTTCCGAAGAGGAACTGATCTCAGCTGCTAAAAAAGCCAACGCCTGGCAATTTATCTCACTTTTTCCAGAAGGAATGGAAACGTTGGTGGGGGAGCGCGGCGTAAAGCTCTCCGGAGGACAGCGGCAGCGTATCGCAATTGCGAGAGCGATTTTAAAAGATCCCTCCATCCTTATTTTGGATGAGGCGACCTCTTCGCTTGATGCTGAATCTGAATCTTTGGTTCAAGAAGCACTGGATGAATTGATGAAAGGACGGACCACAATTATCATTGCTCACCGTTTGGCTACTATTCGAAAGGTTGATCGAATCTACGCTTTGAGTGCCGGAAAAATAGTAGAAGAGGGTAGTCATACCGAATTGCTTGAAAAAGAAGATGGATTCTATTCCAATCTTGTAAGGCTTCAGTTTGCAGAAAATTAGATTTTTGTAACACAAAACCGGTTTTTATATGTTTCGCTTAGTAATAAGTTTAATCACCCTTATTTCTAAGTGAAATGAATTCAATTAATCAATTGGTATTGGCAGTTACTCCTGAGCGCGAGTTACTGTTGAAACATCCTCTTTACAAAGAGTTGCGGAACCTTCATGACTTCACCCTGTTCATGGAGTACCACGTGTTTGCAGTTTGGGACTTTATGACTTTGCTCAAAGCGCTACAAATCAATCTTACCACGACGACTTTACCTTGGGTTCCGGCGGCAGATCCAATGGCTGCTCGATTGATCAATGATATTGTCTTGGCAGAAGAAACAGACGAACATCCAAATGGCGGGTATTGTAGCCACTTTGAGCTTTACATCTTAGCGATGAAAGAAGCTGGTGCATCCACTGAAAAAATCGATATGCTTATAGGAGCGTTAAAATCAGGATCCAGCTTTTCGGAAGCTTTAGCAGGTATAAAAGCTCCCAGTTTTGTGCAGCGGTTTTTAGACTGCAACTACGAAATGGCAATGCATGGCAAACCGCATGAGATAGCAGCATCATTCACACTTGGTCGAGAGGAACTGATCCCAGATATGTTTCAAAAGCTCGTTAATGAATTAATTCTCAACCAACCAAAAGAATTGGCGATGCTGTCGTATTACTTTGAGCGGCATATTCATCTGGATACTGATGAGCATGGGCCTTTAGCATTGAAAATGGTGGAACTGCTCACCGGAGACGATCCCATCAAAATGCAGGAAGCTGAGATTGCAGCTAGGGAAGCTCTCCAAGCTAGACGGATTCTTTGGGATGGAATCCATGCTGAATTATTGAAAAATAAAGAATTTGCTGTGGCTTAAGATTTGAGATTATGGGCCGAAATCGACTTGACCAGGCCCAATAATTTCTCTTGATAAATCGAAGCTCCTGGAAATAAATCACGCATTCCCTCCTCGTCGAGTAGTTTGATCTCTTTCAAATACTGCTTTGCATCCTCAGATTTCCAACTTCTAAGTCTGCTAAGCTTGGTTTTGGTCAAGAGGAAATAAGTCAAACTTTTTGGATAAAACTGAGCAAATGGAAGGGCGTAGTGTGCTTCTACAGGGAAATATTTATTCGGTGTTTGAATAAAAAAGTATTTTCCGACCCGCAGGACTTCATCAGCCATCTTTCGTTGATTTTCAAAAGTGTAAAGATGTTCAATCACAGAGTTCGAAAACACAAGATCGAATAAACCGGATTCAAATTGTGGCATCTGAGTGGCATCGCCCTCGACTCCGGTGATATTGGGATGATTCGATGATTCCTGATGAAGGTTCAAAAGTGTGATTTTCACATTTGGAAGGTCAGGAATCGAACTGTTTTTCCAGAAATATCCGGTTCCACCAAGATCTAAAATTCGGAATGGCTTATTTTTTGAATATACCTTATAGAATAGTGCCTCGAAGTCTTTCTGTCTTTTGGCTCTAAATTTGGCGCCTAAAGAGCTAGGCTGGTCGGATGGGGCAAATAAATCAGAAATAAAACTCATGAGTAGCCGTTTAGGCAGTTCTTCTTTTAAATAATTGCAAAAGTAATAAGCCTTGGGGATTCTTTTCTTAATTTTGGGTCAGAATTGAATCTCACTGCATATCTAAATAAACTAATTTGGTTTTTGAAGGATTGAGATCCTTTTCTCAGGGGATATTTTTATGAAAAGAAGATTTGATAAGTATTTTCCTTGGATTTTTACTACTGCTGATTTTTTAGTTTCGCTCGTTTCATTGGTAATAAGTATCTCAGTCTTCAATTATTTCAAGTTATTCCCAGCAGTGACTCTTTCCTCCATTTTACCACTTTCTGTTCTTTGGACATTCATCTCGAGCCTCCGTAAAGATTATAAAATTGGCCGTACTGACGAAATTGATCACACAATTAAAAGACTCTTAGGCACACTTGTCTGGTTTTTGGGCACTTCGGCGATTTTTTGGTTACCGCTTCGCACCCCTACTCTTCAGGTTGTATCAGTCGTTAGCCTAGGTCTTGGCATGTTAATTTTATTGAGCTTCTTTCGAGTGGGAGTCCATATCATGCTTCGTCAATATCGAGTAAAAGGCAATAACTACCGCAATGCCATTATCATTGGCAAGGGTGGAACGAGTCCAGAACTTGCAGATATATTTCGAATACGAAAAGACTTTGGAATCAATTTTCTGGGATATTATGATGATCATGCGAACTGCAATTTCACTAAGGGTGGAATGGCAGATTTCTTTGAGCAAGCTCAAGATTTGGATCTCGACTTAATCTATATCCACGAAAAGTTGGACTCCGCAATCGTAAAGCAAGTAATTGATTTTGCTGACGAAAATTACATTAAAGTCAAAATGATCCCTGGGGGCAGCCTTCAATTGGAAAAAAGTCTCTCTTTTTCTAAGTATGGAGATTTCTTTGTGATCAATGTCAATGAGATTCCTTTAGACAATGCCTTTAACGGACTCGCAAAACGGGCATTCGATATTGTTTTCTCCAGTTTGGTAATCATTTTTATCCTTTCTTGGCTTATTCCGGTTGTAGGTTTATTGATAAAAATAGAATCGAGGGGGCCAATATTTTTTATCCAAAAAAGAAATGGAATCAACAACAATGTTTTCAATTGTCTGAAGTTCCGCTCGATGACTCCGAATGACTATGCGGACTCCAAACAGGCTATAAAAAATGATCCAAGATTAACCAAAATTGGATCGTTCCTTCGAAATTCATCGCTGGATGAAATGCCTCAGTTCATCAATGTGCTGTTGGGAGATATGTCTATTGTAGGTCCAAGGCCGCATACTATTCCCATGAATCAGACATTCAAAACACAAATTCATCGGTATAACTCGCGCCATAAAATACGCCCTGGGATCACTGGCCTAGCACAAATCAGAGGGTATCGTGGGGAGATCGAGAATCCACATCAAATCAAATCCCGAGTAAGATTAGATTCTTTTTACATCAATAACTGGACTTTTCTACTGGACCTTGGTATTATGGTCAAAACAGTGCACGAGCTCTTGTTTAACCGCGAGAATGCCTATTAATATTCTTACTGCAAGTTTTGTGAAGGAGAAAATTTCCCACTTTTTCAGACTAAAGAGCGGCTGCTTCATTTGCCCGGTAAATTTATCAGTAGTGGGTGTCAGTTTTGTGAGTCTCTCCTATCAATTGGATCATTCCTTTACTTGAATGTTTTAGGAATCATCGTTCAGGAAAGCACAAAAAAGCCCTCCGATACAATCAGGAGGGCAAAGGTGATCAGGTGTGCCTTTAAATTGGTCAAGCCTGTCAAATCCTAAATAACGCTTCGAAAAACCCAACGGTCTCCCCTTTTTTCTTAAAGATCAGCATAGGTAAGACGTTGTTCACCATAACCAATTTTTCTGCAACAGATCCAAGCAAAATCGCTGCAGACTGGGTCCGACCTCTCGAACCAAGAAGAATCATATCGGCCCCCATTTTAGTGGCTTCTTCCAGTAATAATTTGCCTTCATCTTCACCATCATTCAATACAAAATGACATTCTAGGCTGCGGTGGTTGTTTTTATGGAGAAATTTCTTGAAGTCCTTGTTTGCATTTTCCTTCATGATCTCTGAAAACTCTTCGAAGCTCTTTCCAGTCTTCGAGTACCCATGAGGCACTTCATAAAGATGGACTGGCACTAGCTCCGCTTGGAGCTCATCACAAATCCGCTCACTGAAGTTGTAAATCATGTCTGTATGATCCGAGAAATCGGTTGGTACCATGATTTTTTTAGGAAGGCCTGCAGCTCGTTTCTCCTGTAGCATCAAGATGGAGCATGGGGCTTTCTTTGAGATTCCTTTGGCAAGTGAACCAGATCCTGCCAAGGTTTCCTTTCTTCCCATGATGATCAAGTCAACATCTTTGATTTTTGACCATCTGAGGAATGTCTCCAGCTGATTCTCTCCTTCTTCTGCAAAGACTTCGATCTCGATATGATCTGGAAAGTTGAATTGCTTAAGTTTGTTTTCAATAATTGCCTCAATAGATTCATCTTTTGGATCCAAAAGCTCCGGATGGTTGTCAAGTATTTCTTGCGGAATGACAAGATTTTTAGCTACATGGACGAAATAACATTTGTCTATTCCCAAAAATTCTAAAAAGACAATGGTCTTTTGGATCAGGATATCGTCCATTTCGGTCAAGTCAAGACCAATCATGGCCTTCGAAAAATATTTCATAATGATATGCGATTTGTTCGCCTTAATTTAAGATTTTGATCGGGTTATTCGAATAAATTTTTGTTTTTACGCTGAGGAATTCAACATGAGGTAATAAAATAAGATGAAATTAATGCAGAAGTATTTCTTGGCCATTGTTCCCGCTGGGGAAATTCAACAAGCCGCAACAGCGGTAAAACTTGAACTTAAAGCCAAGCTAAATGTCAAGTATGCCTTGAAATCTCCCGCTCATATTACCCTCAAAATGCCGTTTAGCTTCAATGAAGCAAAAGAGAAGGTACTCATTGAGAAACTTTCTAATTTTTTATCCACAAAAAAATCATTCAGAATTCAAGTTGGGGGAACAGACACTTTTGGGAAAAGAGTTATTTTTTGGAAAATTCGGGCAGATTCCCAGTTAGCTGAACTTCAAGCAGATTTAAAAAATTTCTGCAAAAAAGAATTAAACCTGGTGGATGAATTGAGTGATCGAAACTACCATCCTCACATGACGATAGCTTTTAAGGATGTGAAGGAGCAAGATTTCGGGGAGGCAAAACTGCTGATTGAGAATTCTAATATCAATCAGACTTTGACAGTTTGTTCGGTCGAATTATTAAAACGAATTGATCATAGGTGGAGCGTCAATCATTCAATTCCTCTGCTTTCAGAATAATGAAAA
>JBBQDY010000001.1:0-64662 GCA_038320155.1 Cytophagales bacterium | reverse complement strand
CTTTTCACATCCATTGAACCTGATCTACCAATAAATGTCATAGTAGTTCTAAAACCAATGTGTGCCTGAGCAACGTCTTCGTATTCGTAGGTCCTTGTACTTGTTTCTAAGTAATGGGCAATATCCTTCCAGCTTCCACCTCTTACTACTTTTCTTGGCTCATTTGGATCATCATAAACTGGATCCAAATCCCAAGTGACTGCGCTAGAAGTTGTCGCATAGGCATCAAGCACCCATTCAGCTACATTTCCTGACATATTGTAAAGTCCAAAACCATTTGGTGCGAAAACATCGACAGGTGCAGTGTAAGCAAATCCATCATCGATGTAGTTTCCTCTACCCGGTTTGAAGTTAGCCAACAGGCAACCCCTTTTATTTTTTAAGTAAGGACCTCCCCAAGGATATTTAGCAACATCTTTTCCTCCTTTTGCGGCATATTCCCATTCAGCCTCTGATGGAAGTCTAAAGCTCGGAGCATCAAAATCGGACTCATCCCTGGAATTTTGGTAATAGGTTCTCCATTGGGCATACTTATTAGCCTGATCATAGGTAATCCCCACAACAGGATAATTGTCAAATGCAGGATGGTCAAAGTAAAACTCCATCAAAGGATCCCCATAATGGTAAGTGAAGCTAGTGGACCACACTGTCGTGTCAGGTCTTAATTCTTCATAGTTAAGTTGAGGAGGATCTTTGAGCGTAGTCGGAGTTCCATTATCTATGTCCCCATTTTTTACCGACTCCAAAAACTGTCTGTATTTATTGTTGGACACTTCGTACTTGTCCATGAAAAATTCAGAAATAGTTATTTGTTTGTTCAAAGAAGATTGAGTGAAGGCTACGTCTTCATCTGATTGCCCCATCCAAAAAGTACCTGCTTTAACAGGAACCATATCATAAGGAAGATTTTGTTGCCAGCTGTCTCTTTTAGGAACTCCAGTCACTTCACCTCTACGGTTCATCTTTTCACTAGCCGATCCTTTCTTATTAAAAAGACCACAACCAGGCAAAAGCGTCGCCACTACCAACCCAAGACTGATGGGCAATATGCGCAAATTCATTTTTTTATACATAAATGACATTTTTTCATTCATTAGATAAATTGAGGGTTTTTGACTGACCCACGGTGCGAAATTTAGGTCAATTTGGCGCAATAATGCAAATAACCTGCCAAAATAAAAGACTAAATAAAGTCATAATAATTTCTAGGCTAGCGCCAACTACAAATCAAAATCTAAACCTAGGCGTCCGTTGAATCACTCGCTCAAACTCCTTAGTCACATTGGATAATGAATATCTCAGTAGCAATTCATGACTAGTAGGGGCCTTTGCCTCTAACCCTCCGAAAACCAAATCAAAGGAGTAGCCAAGCTTTAGCGAATTGTCCCTCAATAAACTGTAACCCAAAATCAAGGAAACTGATTCCTCTCCTCTGAATCCAACTCCTCCACTGATTCTATTTTGGTGTGTAGCAATAACGCTCGCCTCGTAAGAAAAATTATTAAAAGAAACAGATTTTAATAAAAAACTTGGCTCGATCGCCAATTGCCCAATCGGTCTAAATCTATATCCAAAAAGTAAATACGAATGATTTTTTAGTTGATTTTCGTAAGATCCATCTCCAAAATCAAAACTTGGCTCATTCAAATGCCTGCTACTCAACCCTAAATAATAATTTCCTTTATCAAATAATAGACCCGCTCCAAAATTGAAGTTGAGCTGATTTTCTTTTCCCCCTACTGGTAGTCCAGGCTCAGGATTAACTACAATTAGTTCATCAAAATTGATAGCACTTGTAAACATACCCGCGTAAGCCCCTATGCTAAGTGTAGCTTGTTTTATTTTTTTGTGATAGGCCCCTTGGAGGTTAATTTCCAAGTTTGTGGTGGGACCGATTTGATCATTCACAATAGTGATACCATACCCAATTCCTTTGCCTTCCAGTCTTCCTTGAGCAGTAATCAGTTGGGTGACAGGTGCTCCTCCTTGACCGGAAGAGGTAGCGTAACTAGACCACTGAGATCGATGAAGTGCTGAAAACCTGAATCCATCTTGCTTTCCTGCAAAAGCTGGATTGTAATACATCCCATTATACATATACTGCGTAAACTGAGCATCCTGTTGAGCCATCAAGGATGCACTTCCAAAAAATAGAATTATGGCAAAGCATAAACTAGAAAAGTACTTCAGCTGGCCTTTTTCAAACATTTTTATTCTGTTAAGTCCAATTTTAAAACTAGGTAAAGAATTTAAACTGAAAAACCCATCTTTTTGATTCCTAGAATTACAAATTATTCGACTTTTTGATATAAAGTTCTAGCGCGCCTGTCATACTTGGGGCATTTGGCATTGGTGCTTCAATATCCAAAATCAAACCTAAGTCTTTGACAGCCTGAGCAGTAGTTGGTCCGAAAGCTGCAATCCTGGTTCTCCCTTGTACGAATTCAGGAAAATTTATTTTTAAGGATTTTATTCCAGATGGACTAAAAAAAGCCAAAACATCATATTTCACATCTGCTAAATCAGAAAGATCTGCCGCAATTGTATGGTAAATAATAGCTTCTGTAAAGGAGATTCCATTTTTCTCGAAATACTCAGGAATATCATCTTTACGAATATCAGAACAAGGGAAAAGAAATTTTTCTGACTTATGCTTTTTGAAATAATCAAATAAATCCTGAGCTGTACGCTGTCCTACAAAAAGTTTGCGCTTTCTAATGACTATATATTTTTGAAGGTAATGTGCAGTCTGATCAGAGATGCAGAAATATTTCATATCAGCAGGCATTTCGATCTTAAACTCTTTGCAAATCGCAAATAGGTGATCAATCGCATTCCTACTAGTGAAAATTATAGCTGTATGCTTTAAAATGTCAATTTTTTGCTTTCTAAACTCCTTTGGTGGAACGGGCTCAACCTTTATAAACTGCCTAAAATCAATCTTGAGATTATATTTTTCCGCCAATTGCCTGTAAGGGGAATTGACATCGATGGGAGCTGGTTGTGACACAAGAATACTTTTTACTGGTCTAAACCTATCTTTTGTAACTGTGCTCATTCGTTTAGTTTGGTTTTAAAAATCAAAATTACCCTCCTATGACAATGACCCACTTTGCCAAAATCAAAAAGGGTACTAATTCTGCGATGCAAAGGTAAGTAAATAAATGATATTTCTTAAAGCTCAACCTATTCATCATAATTATGAAAAGGACTAACGTTCCTAAAATATAAACCCAGAAAAAGGCCGAAATTGAAATACTAAGGGCCATTTTGGTTAAATAAAAATCGTTCATTATAAAATATGCTAAGACCAAAATCAAGGCTGTTGTCGCGATTAAGACCAAACGAAGCAAATAAAAGAAATGAGGGAATTCAACTTTGCCCAATTCAAACAGATAGGCGATGATTCGAATGGTGGTAAACTTTATGATCGTAAGGATAAATAATACAAATGTACTAATGCCCCATCCAATCATCAAATTCTGAAAATTAATAGCGATCCTAACCTCTATCCAAGCCTCTTTAAAAAAAACAATACTCAGGATCATAGCTAGCGCCGAAAGCATATTGACCACCAACACAAAAAATAGTACATCGAAGGAAAAGAACTTCTGAAGACTTCCTGAATCTGAGAAATCTTCAGCATTCAGAAGTGATATTGGTCTTGCAATTACAGTAAAAACATGTGAATAGGCACTTTTATAGGCGGTGATAATGATCAGAATAATCATTAAAGAAAAGATGAAAAAATCCTTAATTTCCTGTCGATTAAGCCCCAATTTTTCATTTGCAGTCATGCCCTCCTCAAGTAATTCAGCAGGCTTCTCAAGCTTCAAAACTTTTTTGGCACTGACCAAATCAGTAGAGATTCCTGATTTGAAGAGCGTCAAGTCAACTTTAGGGCTATTTGCAAGCGTTCTGAAATCCGCTAAACTGGTATTTAACATGGTGTCCCTTTCAGTGAAAAACCAAAGCTTCTCTCCCAAAAAAACAACTGTACCCTTAGGTATCTCAATAGAAAAATAGGACCTCGGAAATGAAGTCAAGTCCACTGCTAATTTCAATCGATCATTCGACTCAAACCAGGTAGTTTTCCCTCCTTCTTCCCATTGACTTTGAAAGTCCTCCAGCAATTGGGCATTACTGATAGACGCAATTAAAAAGAAAAGAAAGAGTAGATAAAATTTTCGCATGTATTAAAACCTAGCCAAATAGCCAAAGTGAATTCTTGAATATGAAAACTCTAAGGGTTGCAGATTGGATTTCCCAACTCCATAGATAAAGCGGAAAATTCCTGAACCCGTCTCCAAATTTAACCCAGCTCCAAATGAAACAGGGTAATCCAATGGGTCTGCAAAGTACGGGTTTTCCAGAATCCCTCCATCCACAAAAACCATCAAGTAGGAGCTCCTGTCAAAAAATAACCGCTGTTCTAAATTAAAATATCCAAATGACCGGGTATAGAAGAAATTCTCATTGAATCCTCTGATACTTTTCAAGCCTCCGATTCGGAAAAAATCATTCAGAAAAAGATTTTCATTTCTCATAAAACCTCCACTTCCTCTGAGCCATATCCCATAATTTGTTTTGATCGGAAAATGCTTCTCTACTACTAATTTCCCTTGATACTGCGGAGTATTCAGATCCAAACCTAAATAAGCTTCATCCGGAATCCCCGTATTTTGAAGGATTTTTTTGTTCCCAGTTGCAAATTCAGTTTGAATCAACCAACCTCTCCTCGGCAAAAATGGATCATCCAGCAAATTCATTTCATAGCGTATCCCGTACTGGTTCCATCGGTAATCAGCCACATCAGGCAAGGCAAAATTATCCCGGTAAGAAAAAGTACTGATCAGATCTCCAGCTTGCCTTTTTCCAAAAAAACTGAGATATCCAGAACTGGAAAATCGATAGCCAAAATCCAAACTCAAAAACCGATTTATAAAAGTGGTGTCCTGCTTTAAAAGATTGAACCCAAATTTCAGGTCCAAAGGAGAATTAAATAAAAAAGATTCCTTGGCTGAAAAATCAAGACTTTGAGTCTGAATATTTAATCGCTGCCAATGGAGCGAAATGTCTCTTCCTTTGCCTCCAAGATGGTATAGTTCCAAGTCCAATTGGCCAGTAATCAGCATTTTTCCAAGTTCATTTTCATTGGGAAGCAATCCGATAATACCATCCAGCACATTCGAATTGCGATCCCTGAGATTAAAACTTGGCTTTGCTGTCTTGATTTGAAAGGAAACAACAGGCTCCTCCACCAAGACAAAATAAGGAGACCTTTTTAGAAGAATTGCTGTTTGGTTGAGCTGTTCTTGAGAAAATGGGGTTCCGGGTTCAATTTGGATCAGGCGCTGAAGGTATTTTTGTTGGGTTTTGCTTGTCCCGGTCACTTCCACAGAATCCCAATTAATCAAAGGTCCCTCATCATATAGCAACTTACCAGCTATGGAGTCCCCCTCCTTAACAATATTTCCCAGACTGATTTGGGCAAATGGATAGCCTTGATTTTCAGATTCAAGTACGACTTGCTTCATCCAATTGGTCAAGTCAGCATGATTTTCCCTCAATTGGGGAAGCTTCTCTCGGATCGAAAATGGAATTTCATCGGTGGCTACCTCTTTCCATACATAACGTCTCCCAAGATTAATGCTCAACTTTATTGAGTCTTGTGTCTGCAACTCCTCGGTAAACTTCAGCTCCAAAAACCCTTCGTTGATTAGCTCGCTTTTCAGGGAGTCAAAGAATAGCCCTTTTGAGTTACCCTCAAAGAAATACCGTTCCCCTTTATGAATCGATGGCGGAATGGTCTCCCAAGTTAAGTAGGTACGACCCTGTCCAAAACAAAGCGAAAAGCTCATCACAAACGGAATGAAGAATACTAAAATTCGAGCTTTCAAGTGGCTAAGAGGGATTGATTATATTTGCAAATTAATAGAAATCATCTTGGCAGGCATTTACATTCATATCCCTTTTTGCAGACAGGCTTGTCATTATTGTGACTTTCATTTTTCCACTAATCTCGAACAAAGGGAAGAAATGGTCCAAGCGATCATTTTGGAATTAGATTTAAGATCGGATTACCTGAAGAAAGAGCCGGTGGAGACCATCTATTTTGGCGGAGGAACCCCCTCCCTTCTACCGCCCAACTTAATTGGAAACATTCTTGAAAAAATCCACACTGCTTATTCCTGCGAAATCAAAGAAATTACTCTTGAGGCAAATCCGGATGATCTAAGCAAAGAAAATCTTCAGGATTGGAAAAATCAAGGAATCGATCGACTCAGTCTGGGAATTCAAAGCTTCAATGAGTCGGTTCTTAAATTTTATAATAGAGCACATACTGCTACTGAATCGATCCAAGCAATTGGAAAAGCACGGGAAATCGGGTTTGAAAAATTCAGTTTGGATCTTATTTATGGATTCCCGCATCCTGATCATTCCATCTGGAAAGCAGACCTAAGTCAAGCGATCGGCCAAAATCCGGGACATATCTCCAGCTATGCGCTCACGGTAGAACCTAAAACTGCTTTGGGAAACTGGGCTCAAAAAGGAAAATTCACTCCGGCGGACGAAGAGTTCACAGCAACTCAATTCGAGATTTTGCAAGAAGAAACCTTAAAAGCAGGTTATATCCAGTACGAGATTTCCAATTTTGGGAAACCCGATCAATTTGCACTTCATAACACAAACTACTGGAAAGGTACTCCTTACCTAGGTGTTGGCCCAAGTGCACATTCATTCGATGGAAGTAATCGAGGTTTTAATCCTTCTTCCAATAGTAAGTATTTAAAAATTTTGGAGAAAGGACTTAATCCATTTGAGGTGGAAAATCTGACTGGGACAGACCTTCTCAATGAGTACCTGCTTACAGGACTTCGGACAATTTGGGGAGTTGATTTTCAACATATTTCTGATCAATACCAGATTGACCTTTTGACTCGAAAAAAGGATATTTTGGTTAAAATGAACCAAGAAGGCTGGCTTCTTTGGCAGGATAAAAACCTATCTTTGACCAAAAGCGGCAAGTTATTAGCGGACAGTATAGCTGCTGCACTTTTTGTTTAATCAATCCCAATCCATGAGCAATAATCCCTATTTCAGTAGAAAAAAAGAGGCGGAGCCTTTAGAAACTGCTTTCAACGATTTGCTGAAAGCCTATCGATTAGAAGGAAAATTCCGTGAAAAATCACTGATTCATGATTGGCCTGAGCTGGTGGGAAAAACGATAGCTGATCGGACTACCTCGGTTTTTATTCGAGACAAAAAGTTGTTTGTTAAGCTAACCTCAGGCCCTGTAAAAAAAGAACTGATGATGAGTAGAGGTAACCTTCTCCAACTAATCGAAGCAAAATATGGTCAGGGAGTCATTGAAGATCTTGTCTGTTTATAATCGCCAATAACATTTCCTTGGATTCCATTCGTTTTAGATTTTTTGAAATTGGCTTATAATTGCCAGATTCCCCGAGACAACTAAATTAAATCTTGTGATTACCTTTACTATGGCAATTTCATGATCAAACTACCACAATTCAACTTTGGAAAGCTAAGCTTACTGCTAGCCATATTGGTATGGTTGGCTCTGCTGTTTGTTGATTTGGTCAGATTATTTGGGATTCTCAACGAGATAGATTCCGGAATTGCCATCGAATTTACATGGATCCTAGAAATTCTGTTTTTTCTGATGGTGTATGTTTTTTATTCTTATTCCATTTCCAAAAACTCCAAAAATGAATTCCTAAACTTGATTTGGAGAGCTGCTTCTACGGGTCTCTTTGCGGTAGCTGTTTCCTTGTTCATCTTCTTGTTTTATGGATCATTGGGTGAAAGCAGACTCGCGCAAGAACCCTTTCTTAGAAATCTTTTTTACCATATCAATTTTGCACTTACTTCCATTTTCCTGATTTCCTCAGCGCTGCTCTGGAAGCACCTTATCCTCTATCAGAAAAGTAAGCGCGTCGTAAAGCAATGGCAAGCTTATGAGTTTGCAATGCTCGGAGCGATGTTTTTCATATTTTTTAATCAAAACACCTTTGATTATAGCTTCCTTTTTGGACTGGTGCTTCTGGTCGGACTTGGCCTTGTGCTTTCGGGTAATCTAAAATGGATTCCTTACCTCACATTTAAAGAAAAGTGGAAATCCCTACTTTTCTTATTTATTATCCTCATCTCGTGTGGATTCCTTTTTATCCAGATCCAAGGATATACCAATAAACTCATCTATCCGGTCAACCTTACGGACAACCTATTTTTAATCAGTCTCTTTGCTTTCATTTTTTCCTATGCTCTTTTCAGTTTTTTAGTAACTCTTTTCAACCTTCCGACCTCTTCTGTTTTTGAGCAAAAACTAACTGAGGCGATTAGCTTTCAGCGCTTAAGTCAATCTATTAAGGCTGACGAAAATGAAGAGCAGGTACTCGACATCTTAATGGACTCTTGCATGAGTGCGTCTTATGCAGATGGCGCTTGGCTTGAGATGGAACGAGAAGATCAATCAGTCGATTTTCAGTTCGAGCGATTCATTGATTCCAAGACCCGTGAAGAACTTTCAGCACTAATCAATACATCAAAAAGTTTGGTCGGAAAACCAAATGAAAATTTGGCCAAAAACATTAATATTCAAGAAATACGGATTGATCACCCCAGATTCGAATCAGCACTTTTGGTGCCATTGTCGATCAATAAGATTCCTATCGGGAGGATAATAATGATCAAAGAAGTGAAAGATGGCTTTAATAACGAAATGATTAACATCGTCAGCACTTTTGTAAGTCAAGCTTGTATTTCAGTGGAAAATCACCGATTACTTAACCAAGCGATATTGAATGAGCGCTACCAAGAGGAGTTGAAGATCGCCCAACGAGTCCAAAAAGCACTATTACCTACCAAACTTGATCATAACGACTCTTTTGATATTTCCGCCTATTCTAATGCCGCAGATGAAGTAGGTGGAGACTATTACGACACTTTCAAGCTGGATGAAGATCGGTATGTTTTGATCATTGGCGATGTCTCTGGAAAAGGTACCTCAGCTGCATTCCATATGGCCCAGATGAAAGGAATCTTTCAAAGTTTGATCCAATTAAATCTGAGTCCGACTGACTTTCTAATCAAAGCTAACTCTGCCTTGAGCAAATGTCTCGTGCGGAATCACTTCATCACGGTATCTATTTTCTTGATCAATACTGAAAGAAAAACCTTTTGCCACGCAAGAGCAGGCCATGTTCCGTCATTGCATTTCAGCTCATCGGCTTCAAAATCAGATTATTTGGGAATTGAAGGCCTTGGCTTGGGAATTTTAAGAAACAAGCTTTATGAAAATCACGTTGAGGAAAAGACTTTCACCTATAGGGCTGGTGATATTTTAGTTTTATTCACAGACGGAGTCATTGAGGCCAAAAACCATCAAGGAAAACAATTCGGTTTTGAAAGATTACGCTCCTTACTAGAAGTTTACAATGAGCATAACTCAAAAGAAATCCAAACAAGTCTTATCGATTCACTTCATCACTTCGTAGGAGGAGATGGAAAAATCGATGATGATTATTCCATGATGGTCGTGAAGTTTAACTAGTCATATCAAATAGAAACTCAATTATGCTCAATATCAAAGGACTTGAAGAGAATGGTTACCATGTCTTAATTCTTCAGGGAGAAGTAGATGCCAGCAACTCCGTGCTCCTAGATGAGTCTATTCAGAAGCTGATCGCGGACGGAAATAAAGCGATCTTGATCGATGGCCAGGGACTGGAATACATTTCTTCTGCAGGATTAGGGGTTTTCATGTCTTACTTGGAGGATTTTCAAGAGAAAAATATAGACTTCAGAATTTTTGGACTCTCTGAAAAAGTATTTGAAGTATTCAAAATATTAGGACTAAATCAGTTAATGGCGATTTTCCCGGATAAACAAACTGCGCTTTCTGACTGATATGGAACATAGGATCACCATATATTGTCAGACCACCGCACTTGCAGAGTTGAGAGATTTTTTGCGACGCACGCTGACGATGCCATTTCTTTCCGAAAATGACAAACTTCAACTTACGTTAGCAGTGGAAGAAGTCTGTGCAAACCTGATCATTCACTCACATGGATGCAATCCCAAAGATCACATTGACCTAGAAGTAAAAGAGTCTCCGGGCAAACTTATCTTCGAAATCACAGATCAGGGAAAGGCCTTCAACTTGCTTGATTACGAAATTCCTGATCTAATTAAAGTCAAAGGAGAAAAGCGCAAAGGCGGTTTAGGCATCATTTTGGTAAAGAAGATTATGGATGAAATCGAATTTGAATCAACAAAAGGCACAAATACTTGCAGGTTGATCAAGTGGTTTCAATCCTAATTCTTGTTAAATGCTTAGTATTCGGGGCATTTGACTTTAAATCCTAATAAATTTGTAAAATTGCACTCTCTAAGCGGGCATTTAATCCATGAAACACCGAACCACTTCGGCATATTTAATCTTATTTTTCTTAGCAACAGGCTTTTCTCAACCAGGAAATCTATTTGCACAAACTGCGCAAGAACCTCTTTTGACCTTGGGTGGAAAGTCGGTGGCCAAAGACGAATTGATCTACCTCCTAGGTAAAACTCAAAACACTGAAACCGGAACTTCCGGCATGTCAAGAGAGGAATTTGAGGAAAACATGGAGCTTTTCATCAATTATAAGTTGAAAGTAAGAGAGGCGGAGGCGAAAGGATTGGATCAGACTGAAGAGTTCAAACTGGAGTTTGAATCCTTCCGAGAAAACCTAAAAGCACCTTTTCTAATAAAAAATTCGCTTGAAGAGGGGGAATTACGAAAAGCATATGCCAGGCTTCAAGAAGTAATTCGGGCAAGCCATATTTTACTCCAGTTTCCTCCAAATGCCTCTTCTGAAGATAGCCTTATTGTCCTGAAAATGGCCTTAAAGGTAAAAAGCGAGTTGGAATCAGGTGGTGATTTTAATACCCTAGCAGTTGAATATTCCGATGATCCTTCGGCAAAGCAAAATAAAGGTGATCTCGGGTATTTCACAGCGCTTCAGATGGTGCAGCCTTTTGAGGATGCAGCCTACACGATGAAGCCAACTGAGGTATCAAATCCCGTACTTACGAATTTTGGATATCACGTCATTAAGGTTCAAGATAGACAGCCTAATCCAGGCCAAGTACAAGTATCTCACATTTTGGTACGAATAGATCCATCCAATTCCAATGGTGAAGATCTGGCAAAAAGGAAAGTAAATGACATCTATACACAGATTCAAAAGGAGTCGACAGTTTGGGAGGAAATCGTTTTGAATTTTTCTGAAGATCCTAGTTCAAGCCAAAAAGGAGGCCTCCTTCCTTGGTTCAGCGTAGGTTCAATGATCCCTGAATTTGAGATGGCAGCATTTAGTCTATCAGAGTTGGGAGAAGTGTCTCCCCCGATCCGCACTCAATATGGTTACCATATCCTCAGATTGGAGGATAAAAAACCGGTGGAGCCTTTCGAGGATTTGGAGGAGAGCATCAAGTCAAGAATCATGAGAGATTCGAGATCTACAATGATCAAGTCCCAGGTAATGGCCGTTCAAAAATCTCGTTACAGTTTTGACGAAAATGAGCAGACAGTAGCCTCAATAAGGAAAACGCTGAATTCCTCATCCAAGTCAGCTTTTAAGTCAGTGCTTTCAGCTGAAGAACTTGAGGGGAAAGAACTATTCAAAATAGGCAATCAATCGTACACGACTTCCGATTTCTTGAACTTCCTTGATGGCGAAGATTCTGCGATCAAAACTAACCTGAGTCCTTTCGATTTTTGGTATGATCGATATACCGCATTGAAATTAAATGAGGCTGAAGAAAAAGATTTGGCAGCAAATAATAAAGATTACAAAATGCTTCTCAATGAATATCGTGATGGAATTCTACTCTTTTCCCTGATGAATCAAGAGGTATGGCAAAAAGGAATTGAAGACTCGGTAGCACAGCGAGACTATTTCAAAAAGAATATCAAACAGTACCAATGGGAAAATCGGATCGATGCCTATCTGGTTAATGTTCTTGATTTGACTAAGGCTAGTCATGCCAAAAACCTATTAGCTGACAAATCGCTCAGCAAAGATTTGATCGCCAGTTTTGAAGCTGATTATGCCCAAAACAGCCCCCTCGCTTTCCAAACTGAGCAAGGAATATTTGAATATAAAAATCATCCAGTTCTCTCGAAGGCAAATCTAAATCTAGGCTACCAAGAGCTTGAGGTAAATGGAGATCTTCACCTCATATTACTCGGTGAAAAATACCCTGCTGGCGCAAAGAAATTTGAAGAAACCCGCGGAATAGTTATTCGAGATTTCCAAGAATACCTGGATGAAAAGCTAATCGAAGAGCTGCGAAAAAAATATCCCATTACAGTAAATGCAAAAGCGAAAGAAGAAGCCTTTATTTCGCTGAATCAATAGAATTTAATCAAGCTAATCTTCTTGGGTAATCGCCTTGGATGAAAGACTCATATGAATAAACTGAACCAACTTACGATTTGCCTAGTACTAGTTTTACTTCAAACTACTGCATTTGCTCAGGAAGCTACTCAGCCTACCGGTCAAGTACTGGATAAGATTGTAGCGAAAGTGGATAATTACATCATTTTGGAATCTGATGTCCAAAAGACTTACCTGGAAGCAATTGGACAAGCCCAGCAAGGCGTCGAGCCTCCTACACGATGTGAAGTATTTGAATCATTGATGATCAACAAGCTCATGGTCGCTAAGGCAGAGATTGATTCGGTCTTGGTCACTGATGCGGAAGTAATGCTCCAGACAGACAGTCGTTTCAATATGGTCATGCAGCAGTTCGGAGGTGATGAGGCCACTTTACTTCAATCTTATGGAAAAACAGGTGATCAACTCAAAAAGGAGATCGAAGAAGTAATCCGTGAGCAATTGATCGTTCAGCGTATGAGAGGAAAGATCACAGAAGGACTTACCGTCTCACCAGCTGAGGTAAGAGCTTTTTACAATAGTATCCCTTCGGATTCACTACCATTTTTCTCAGCTGAGGTCACAGTTGGTCAAATCGTTAAAAAACCTGAGGTCAATCAAAGAACCAAAGAGGAGATGTTTGAGCAACTTCGAAAGTTCAAAGATGATATCGGATCAGGCAAAGCTGAGTTTGCAGTTTTAGCTAAAGAATATTCAGAAGATCCGGGATCCGGTGCTCAAGGGGGAGATTTAGGGTTTTTCAGAAGAGGAGAATTAGCCCCTGAATTTGAGGCAACCGCTTTGGCATTAAGACCAGGGGAGCTAAGTGATCCGGTCGAGACCGATTTTGGAATTCACTTGATTCAATTACTGGAAATCAAAGGAAGTACTTACAATACCCGTCACATCTTGAGAATCCCAAAAGCAACTCAAGAAGATATTGACAAAGCTGAGCGATACCTAGATAGTTTGAAAACAGAGATACAAGCTGGAAGAATTGAATTTGCGAATGCTGCAAAGGAATATTCAGATGATCGAGCGACATCAGATAATGGTGGCTTCTTCACCGATCCAGCTAATAATTCCAGTCGCCTTACACTCCGAACGCTTGAAGATCCCGTTTTATACTTCACGCTTGATAGTATGAAGGTTGGGGCGATTACTAAGCCTATTCAATACGAAGACCCACGGGAAGGCACTAAGCTTCGGATTTTATATTACAAGGATAAATATCCAGCTCATAGAGCCAATCTTTCAGATGATTATGAAAAATTGAAAGCGGCAACTCTTCGACGAAAAGAAGATGATCTCCTAAGCAAATGGTTTGTCACTGCAAAAGAAGACATCTTCATTGACTTGGATCCACTTTATGATCGATGCGATGTCCTCGCTGAAAAATGAAAAAAAGGCCAGATGCTATATACTTCTGGCCTTTTTTGATGCTTCAAAATCATTGATTTCCGCTAACTTTTTTTACCGAGGAGTGCCTTCAGTGCTAAACCAAACTGTTTTAATCCCTCTTTGAAGAACCCTTTCGATTCCTTGAGTTTCGGCTCAAATTCTTCTTTCCGCTCGTTATATTCCCGTTCCAGGAGCGCCTTTCCTTTCTTGAGTTCTTCCTCTAGGGTAGTCTTATTTTCCTTTAATTCCTGAATCTTCTTTTCCACCTCCTCCTTCACTTCCATTCCTGCTTCGGCGCCTTTTTTAACTAGCTCTTCTATTTTGTCACCAATTTCTTTGAGAACCGTTTCAATTTCTTTGGCTTTAGACTTTTGCTCTTCCATAAACTATTCAGTTTGATTCCTTTCAATTTACATACTTATTTGAATAGCAGGAATTAATGAAACGATATCTTTTAGGATTCAGTGGTTTCGCTTGCTTGTGTCTGTTTCTCATAGAGCTCCGCATAGACCCCTTTCAACTCCATCAACGAATCGTGATTTCCACTTTCTACAATCCTGCCATCATCCAAAACGATAATCTGATCTGCTAGCTTTGCTGAGGATACTCTATGTGAGATTATAATGGATGTCCTGTCTTTCATTATTTTTTTCAACGCTGATAGGATCACATTCTCAGTCTTCGTGTCCACTGCCGATAAGCAATCGTCCAGGATCAGAATTTTAGGTGATTTTGCTATGGCTCTCGCAATGGAGACACGCTGCTTTTGACCACCGGAAAGGGTGATTCCACGCTCTCCTAGCATAGTTTCAAAGCCCTTAGGGAAATCCATAATATTCTGGTATACATCCGCATCCTTTGCTGCCTGATGAATAATGGCTTCATCTGCTGTATCGATCCCAAAAGCAATATTATTTCCGATCGTGTCAGAGAATAAAAATACGTCCTGTGGCACATATCCGATTTGTCTTCGAAGATCAGAAGTATCGTAGGCTGCGATGGGTTTGCCATCAATAGAAATTCCACCTTCATTTGGATCATACATCCTCATGAGCAGATTTGCTACTGTTGACTTACCAGAACCAGTGGTTCCGATAATCCCCAAAGTTTGCCCTGCTTTTATCTTAAAGCTGACCTGATCTAAAGCCTTAATCCCTGAATCAGCATATACAAAAGTCAAATTGGAAACTTCAATTGTCCCTTGGATTTCAGTTTTAAGGTTTTCAGAACTCACAATACCATTTTTCACGTCTAGAAACTCATTGATTCTAGTCTGAGAGGCTGCAGCTCGCTGGATGATGCTGGTAATCCATCCCAAAGAAGTCACCGGCCATGTCAGTATGTTCACGTAAAGAATAAACTCCGCAATAACTCCATAGCCGATTTCTCCATTGATCACCTGCAGTCCACCTACATAAACTGTGATTATTGTAGAAATTCCCACCAAAGCCATGATCAAAGGGAAAAACAAGGAATTCACTTTGGTCAAACGAATGGATTTGATTTTGTAGTCCTCACTCGCTGTAGCAAAATCATTTGCACTGTCACTTTCTCTCACAAATGCTTTCAAAACTCGGATTCCCGAAAATGCTTCTTGAACAAAGGTACTCAAGTCACTTAGGCTCCGCTGGATCTTTTCAGAGCGCTCATTGATCATATTATTCACAAAATAGATACTCAAAGAAAGTATCGGCAAAGGAAGAAGTGAATAGAGCGTCAGTACGGGATTGATCATAATCATATACGTGATCACCAATGGGAAAAGAATCAACAAATTCAAACCGTACATGATAGCAGGGCCTAGATACATTCGAACTCGACTGACATCCTCTGTGATTCGAGCCATCAGGTCACCTGTACTGTTTTTTCTGTAAAAACTCAGCGGCAAATTCTGATAGTGCTGATATATCTCACTTTTCATGTCAAACTCGATTTTTCGAGACATAATGATAATAGTCTGACGAATGAGAAAAAGAAAAAATCCCCTTAACAACGCCATTGCCAAAATCAGAATTCCGAAAACAAATACGAATTTCAAAAAAATTTCTCTTGCAAGTTCACCCATGCCGCCAATTTGAAGTGGCCTATAAATCGTCAAACTCTCTACGACATAATCTATGGCAAGTCTGACAAGCTGTGCGGGGATAATTACGAAAATATTAGAAATGACAGTAAATACTATTCCCAAGAGCAGCAATCCCTTGTACTTGAGCAGATACTTATTTAGTCTCCAAAGTGGCTTCACCAAATAAAAATTTTAAATATCAGAAATTAGTTAGCGGATTGGGGATAAAATAAACTTTTGAAGGCCAATAAAAGTATTTAATTTTGTATTGAGCAATTTACCGCCTCACCGACCCAAATATAACATATTCTAAAAAGCGAAGTTCACATGTTAGAGATTAAACCAACAGAAACGCATCAAGCAGGCTCTATTTTTGGCCAAATTACCAAAATGGATCATGAGCAATTAGTGATTTGCCATGATGAAGCAACAGGACTCAAAGCTTTGATTGGCATTCACAATACGGTACTAGGTCCGGCATTAGGGGGTACGCGAATGTGGCCTTATGCTTCCGAAGAAGAAGCGATTACTGACGTGTTGCGTTTATCTCGAGGCATGACTTTTAAAAATGCGTTGGCAGGACTTAACCTCGGAGGAGGTAAAGCAGTCATCATTGGTGATCCAAAATTGAAGAATGAAGCATTCATGCGTCGATTTGGAAGATTTGTGGAAAGCCTTTCCGGCAGATATGTGACCGCGGAAGATGTCAATATGAAGATATCCGATATGGAGTTTATTGCCATGGAGACTAGACATGTTGCCGGCTTGCCAGAGATCAAAGGTGGCGCTGGAGACCCATCCCCTGTTACTGCCTTTGGAGTTTACATGGGAATGAAAGCCGCTGCAAAAAAAGCATTTGGCTCTGATGACCTTTCTGGTAAAAAGATCGGAGTTCAGGGAGTAGGGCAAGTTGGTAAATACCTAATTGAATACTTGATTAAGGAAGGGGCTGAAGTGCTGATCACCGACATTTTTCAGGAAAAATTAATGGAAGTGGCAAAAGCTACCGGCGCTCAAGCAGTTGACCCGAATGTAATCTATGATTTGCAGATGGACATTTATTCCCCATGTGCGCTTGGAGCAACAATTAATGACGAAACTATCGACAGACTGAAATGTGCAGTAATCGCAGGCGGAGCGAATAACCAATTGAAGGATGAGGAGAAGCACGGAAAGCTTTTGATGAAGAAAGGGATCGTTTATGCTCCTGATTTCTTGATCAACGCCGGAGGAGTGATTAATGTCGGAATGGAATACCTCGGTGGATATAATCGGGAAATCGTATTTCAACAAACCGAAAAAATATACGATACCTGCGTGAAAATACTGAAAAAATCAGAGGCGGAAAATATTCCAGCACAGCAAGCAGCAATCGAAACTGCAAAAGCTAGAATTGAATCCATTGGAAGAGTTAAACTTCCTTTTTGATCAAAAAATCAAAATCAAAACCACCGGGAATCTATTTCAGGTGGTTTTTTTGTGCCTGCTATCTAGAGAATAGCCAAGGCAAATTGCCTATATTTGGAGCTCCTAAACAACACTATGCTAAATCGAAGAATTCTTAGGGTCAAGGCTTTCCAAAACCTTTATGCCTATGAGCAATGCAAGGGTTCGAACAAGGCACTTGCGAAAGATTTTATCAAGGAGTCTTTTTTACCTGACTTAAACAGTATGGAAGTCCAGGATAAAGAGGCATTGAATAAATCCGCTGAAGAAGCTTTAAAATTATTTGAAGAAAATCTCAATGGTACTTCTATCCTGAAATCAAGCGATGCTGGCCCAAAGGTGAAGCAAGTGGTATTGGCGTCCTTGAAGCAATTTCACCAAGCCAATGAAAAAGATCACCAATTCCTCTTGAAGAACATGGTAATCTCTGCTGAGCGAATTCCACAGTTGTATTTATCTGCAGTTGAATTGCTGAGGGCTTTTGGAAACCACGTCAGAAAAGAAGTGGAAAAGAAAAAGCGATTGGCGGGAAATAATCCGATTGGTTTTGGCAATGAGCTAAATCTGGCGTCCAACCAAGTCCTCAACTCATTGGGTGAGTCGGTGTCTTATCAGGCCGCTTTGGCAAGAAATCATGTGAACTTAGATGATCTTGAACTTGAGATTAAGGAATGGTTCAGAGACTACATAAAAACATCAGAAGTATACCAAACCTACCTCGGAATAGAGAATCCAACCATAGAAGAGGACTTAGAAGTAGCCGATAGCATCCTTAAGAAAATCATCTTTAAAAATGAAGTAATCCTGAATTACTTTACTGAAAAAGATTTGAACTGGACTGAAAACAAATCAGTTGTTAGAAGTCTAGCAGCCAAAGTATTGAAAAATGCCGCAAATTTGGATCAGGAAAGCGATGGGCAAATGCCAGAAATCGCAATCAACTGGGATGAGGATAAGGAGTTTTTTGAAAATATATTTAACTTCACCATCCAGAATGGCGCTGAAAGTAAGGCGTTAATCTCTCAACGGACTAAAAATTGGGACATTGATCGACTGGCATACACAGACAAAATCATCATCTCGATGGCTTTGGCAGAAATGAGAAACTTTCCAAGTATTCCAGTCAAAGTGAGTATAAATGAATATATAGACATCTCTAAAACCTATAGCACTCCAAAAAGTAAGCAATTCGTCAATGGATTATTGGATGTAATGGCCAAGGAACTAACCGAAAGTGGTGAGATCCGTAAGAGTGGCAGAGGACTTTTGGACAATAAATAATAAAACTATGAGCAAAAACAGCAATTCACTCTTCGCTTTCGTAATCGGAGCCGGAGTAGGGGCAGCATTGGGAATTCTTTTCGCTCCTGATGCAGGCAATAATACACGAGACAAATTATCTTTTAGATTATCTAAATATAAAAAAGAGCTTGAAGGCTTAATAGAAGATCTAGTAGAAGGAAAAGAAACTCATCTCAACGAAGCTAAAACTGAGGGAAAAAGAGTAATATCCGAAGCGAAAAATAAAGCAGAGAACCTGCTTTCAGATGTAAATAAATTAATCGACCAAATAAATCAAGGCAACAATTAATCGTTATGAAAATCAATTTCTTAAAAACAGGCGCCTTTGCTTTAATCATGGCCCTAGGAGTATCATGCAATCAAAATGATAGCGCTGATGCGAAAATAAAATCACTCGAAGATAAGATCGCTGCTTTAGAAACATCTAATACAGCAGTGACTCCTGTAAATGCACAAGCTACTCAGGTAGCGGATCCATCTACACTTGGTCAATTCGAGTTTCCACAGATGGAGCACAACTTTGGAACCATCGCTGAAGGAGAAGTAGTAGAGCACTTATTCAACTTCACAAACAATGGCCAGGCGCCTTTGGTAATTTCTAATATTACTGCTTCTTGCGGATGTACTAGCCCTGATTGGACTAAGACTCCTGTAAAACCAGGTGAGACGGGTTTTGTTAAAGTAGTCTTTAATTCCTCTGCAAAATCTGGAGCTCAAGCACCTACCGTGACAATTCAAGCCAATACAAATCCAACTGTTACTAGACTTAGTCTAAAAGGTACAGTGAATCCTAAAAATTCAGGCCCCGCTTCAGTTGGACCTGTTAAAAAATAAGTATGAATTCAATTGTATTAGCCCAAGCTGCAGTAGGTGGCAGTGGTATTTTAGGTCAAGTTTTCTTATTTGGCTCAATTATTTTGATCATGTATTTCTTCATGATCAGACCACAGCAGAAAAAACAAAAAGATTCCAAAAAATTCATCGAGGAAATAAAAAAAGGAGATGATGTAGTGACGATCGGAGGCATGCATGGCAAGGTCTTTCAGGTAGAGTCCGATACAGTGCTCCTTGAATTGGATCGCGGATTAAAAGTAAAGGTTGAAAAATCAGCGATCTCTCTTGACTTCTCGAAGAAGCCAACCCAAACGAAATAAATTGAATTTTGCCGGATAGCAATAAATCCTCCAAACGGATTTCTCCTCAAAAACTCTCCAATCTTAAAGTGGTAGTCCTTTGCATTGCAGCGGCTACCACTTTTTGGATTTTAAACGCCCTGAATAAGGACGATTATACCACTGTGGTAGATTATCCCATCGAGCTAAGCTACGATAAGGAGAAGTACATGGCTATTGAAAAAGAACCAGATCAAATCCAGATTGAAATCAGTGGAAACGGTTGGGATTTGCTTAGGAAATATTTTAAGCTCAACACACTGCCTTTTCCCATCACACTAGAAAATCCAGCCGCTAAAGATTTTATTCGAACGACTGATTTGAGAAGAGATCTTGGGGAATATGTAAGTCCTTCTTCAATCATCTCTATTCTGGACGATTCATTGAAATTCAAAATAGATCGTATTCAAACCCTGAAAATCCCTGCCATAGCTGACAGCTCCAGCTACACTCTTGCTAAAAATTACCGATTGCTCTCCCCTCCTCAATTCAACCCGGCTGAGATTTCTATAACAGGCCCGAGCTCCCTTTTGGATCAATTGAAAGGAGGAATCCATATTGCAATTAAAGAACAAAAAATCAACTCAGATCTTTCCAAAGAAGTTGCAGTACAGCTTCCTGAAGAATTCGGAGCTTTGGTTTCTAGCAAAGAAGAAATGGTAACCGTTACCGTTGATGTGGTTGCTTTTTTAGAAGGAAATAAGCGCTTAAAAATAAACAAGCTAAACTTCCCAAAATCAGTCTCACTAGTGAACGAAGAAGCATCTTTTGTAATGGATTACTTGATTGATGAGCGAAATGTTGAGGATCTGAAAGAAATGGAATTTGAAGCAATTCTGAATTATTCCAAACGAAATAAAGCGGATAGTACAATTACAGTCGTGGTACGTCCGTTGCCAAAATTTCTAGACCAAATTCGCATTTCCCCATCAATAGTAAAGCTTCGCTATGAGAATTCAGCCAATTAAAGTTGGAATTACAGGGGGAATAGGTTCTGGAAAATCCACGGTGACTAAAATTTTTTCCATTCTGGGCATTCCTATTTATTCTGCGGATGATCGAGCTAAATGGCTCATGAATGAAGACCCTATTTTGAAAGAAAAAATCATCGCTGCTTTCGGTAAAGCAAGCTATTCGGATGCAGGTCAACTTAATCGTACATTTTTAGCTGAAACAGTTTTTTCAAATCCCAATAAAGTCGAACAGATCAATGGATTGGTTCATCCTACAGTAGGAGAAGATTTTAACTTTTGGGTAAAAGCTCAATCAAGTCCTTATGTCCTGAAAGAAGCTGCTTTGATTTTTGAAACTGAAGGGCAAAATCTTTTGGAATATGTAATCAACGTCAGTGCTCCGCTCAGAATAAGAATAAGCAGAGTGTTGATGCGGGATCCGCATCGAAGTGAGGCTCAAATCAATCAAATCATTGATCAACAGCTTCCCGACGAAGAAAAGAATGAGAGGTCAGATTTTGTGATCAAAAATGTGGATAATAAGCTTTTGATTCCTCAAGTATTAAAGATTCATGAGAAACTTGTTGGATTAGCTGGTTAAAGCTTTTTTTCTGACCAACTTTTATTCACAATCTTCCAAGCGTCCCCGATCTTTACCAAAGTCAAAAAATCATAGTAGTAAATCCCAGGCCAGTACAATTCGGTTTCAGCAATAGCCGTGTTTCCCTGCACACGGATACTGACCAATTCATTTTTGTGCAGATTAGGGTTTCGGGGTTCCCCTTTTGAAGTAGCCGTAGCCCAAGTTTCATAGGAGGTAATCGTAAGGTCCTCTCCTCGGTAGCCGATCAATCTTGCTTCAGGTATAAATGCCAGATCAAGCTTTTCACGATTTCGCTCCATCATTCCGTCAAAATAAAGCTGTACCGTAGCAGCGATAGCCTCTCGATCTGAACTGTCCTGTGCATAAAGTTCTAATCCGGAAATGACGAGCAAAATCGAGCAAATCAACAGTTTTTTCATAATTAGCTAAGATCAAAAAAGCCGTTTGATCAAATCAAACGGCTAGTCAAGTTTATATTTTCTCAAATCCTAAATAGCGATGCAATACCTTTGGCATCAAGATTCCGTCTTCAGTTTGGTTATTTTCCAAGATCGAGGCTACGATTCGTGGCAAAGCCAAAGCACTTCCATTTAGAGAATGTGCCAATTGCGTTTTTTTATCCTCGCTTTTAAATCTAAGCTTCAAGCGATTGGATTGGTAGGTTTCAAAATTGGAAACCGAACTTACCTCCAGCCAACGCTCTTGTGCGGCTGAATAGACTTCCATATCATAAGTCAATGCTGAAGTAAAGCCCATATCTCCTCCACAGAGCCTCAGTACGCGATACGGAAGTTCCAACTTTTGTAAAAGCCCTTGAACATACAGGCTCATGGACTCCAAAGTCTGATAGGAATCCGATGGATGTGTGATTTGAACAATCTCAACTTTATCGAATTGATGCAAACGGTTCAGTCCGCGAACGTGTGCTCCCCAGCTGCCTGCTTCTCTTCTGAAGCACGGTGTGTATCCTACATTTTTAATCGGCAGATCTGATTCAGAAAGGATCACGTCCCGATAGATATTGGTGATAGGAACTTCTCCAGTAGGGATCAAGTAAAGGTTGTCAGCAGTCGCAAAATACATTTGACCTTCCTTATCTGGGAGTTGGCCTGTGCCGTATCCGGACTCTTCATTGACCAAAATCGGTGGCTGTATTTCTACATATCCTGCTGCCAATGCTTCGTCAAGGAAAAAATTAATCAGTGCTCGCTGAAGTCTAGCACCCTTTCCTTTATAGACTGGAAATCCCGCCCCGGTAATCTTAACTCCTAGATCAAAGTCAATGATGTCGTACTTTTTGATCAGTTCCCAATGTGGCAGCTTACCCTCAAAGAGTGTGGGTATCTGACCATTTTCCAGAACTATTTCGTTATCCTCCGCAGATCTTCCCGCAGGAACACTGCCATGAGGAACGTTAGGGATGGTATATAAAAGCTTTAAGAGCTCCGCTTCAGCTTTTGTATTTTGGTCTTCCAAATCTTTGATCTGAATCTTAAGTTCAGCTGTTTTTTCCCGAATCTTCACTGCCTCATCAGCACGGCCTTCTTTCATCAAGAAACCGATTTGCTTAGAAATGGTGTTGGATTCAGCTTGGATTTGATCCCGTTGAGATTGGGTGGATTTCCGAAAATCGTCTAGGGAAATTGCCTGATTTAAGATAGACTCCGCATCTGGAAAGTTTCTCTTTTGTAACCCCGATAAGAATTCGGCAAAATTTTCTTTAATGTGATTAACTAATAGCATGAGTTGAGCTAAAGAATGAAAGCCCGAAGATAAGCATGTTATCGGACAATGATGGTCTTACTCACGTTAGAAAAGGGCCCTTCGAGCTCCTTCCCATCTACTCGAGTCAATTTCACTTTGACGTTGTAGACTCCTGCGGGAAGATTTGCGAGTCTTACCGGAGTCATTTTACTCGTGCTGTAGGTGAATTCATTGACTTCGATTAAAACCTTAAGTCCGTCAAGCTCCATATCTCCACCAATCACCAAAAAATCAAGAATGACCTCAGCTCCTGTTTCATACACCTGATTTGATCTTGGAAAATTAAGTGCTAAATAGGGTTCTGCTGAATATGGAAAAGGCCTGGAATCTCCTACTTGAAAATCACGATCCACATAATTTCCAAAATTCTTCAATGCAAGACCATCGTTGTCTACTAAATAAGCAACCACTCGATAGCTTCCTTGTGCCAAATCGCGCTGGAAAATAGGAGAATAAAATCCAACTGGATCGCCACCATTTAGGATGTTAAACAGTTTAAATTCTTGGTTGCCCGATAACTCAAAAGGATAATTTTTGATATTGAACTCGAAAGGGACTTTACCCGGTTTGAAGACCTGATTGCCAAGCGGTGTATACAATTCTAAGATCGCATCAGGAAAAGCAGATGAATCCGCATATTGAAAAAAACTAACCTTCGGAAGATTTTCATTCGTCCCGGCAGAATTTAGCGACCCTTCCACTACTTCTTCATTAATTTTCTCTTTTTGATTCGCACAAGAACAAAAAATGGTTGCTAGCAAAGTCAAAAGGAGTATTTTCTTCATAGTAAAACTTAATTGAGACTAAAGATATTTAATTTAAGGATAAATTTGAGTTTCCAATTCTAAAAACAACCCACATGGATATCTTATTTGATGAAATTCCGAGTTTAGATTTAGCAGATTTTACGAGTGGTTCAGAATCCCAAAAGAAAGCTTTTGTCAACAAGTTGGCAGAAGCATATCAAAACATTGGGTTTGTCGCGATCAAAAATCATGGCCTTTCTCAAGACCTCCAAGGCAGATTATACGGTTCAATTAAGGAATTTTTTGCACTACCGGATGAGGTAAAATCCCGATACGAAAAACCGGAGATCGGATTTCAACGCGGCTATACCGGCAAAGGTAAAGAGCACGCCAAAGGTCGCAATACCGGAGATTTGAAAGAGTTTTATCATGTGGGTCAAGAGCTGGCGACTATTCCTGACACCGATCCCATCAAAGCGGAATATCCCGAAAATGTATGGCCAGAGGAGCTTCCGGAATTTCAACATGATGCCAATGAAGCCTATCGAACATTGGAAAATGCCGGCAAGGCCATGCTGAGAGCCATTGCCCTTTCCTTGGATTTGGAAGAAAATTATTTTGAGGATAAAGTAGCACATGGAAATTCTATTTTGAGACAGATCCATTATTTCCCAATCGAAAACCCTGATGAGGTTCCTGCAGATGCAGTAAGAGCAGCGGAGCATGGAGACATCAACCTGATCACCCTTCTTATGGGTGCCAGTGCTGACGGGCTTCAGGTACTTCGTAAGGATGGGAAATGGATCCCAATTACTGCCTTACCTGATCAGTTGGTCGTCAATGTAGGCGATATGCTGGAGCGTTTGACTAACAAAAAATTAAAATCAACGATTCATCGGGTCGTCAATCCTCCAAGAGAAAAAATGAATTCCAGTAGGTATTCTATCCCTTTTTTCATGCATCCACGATCCGAAATGGATCTGACTTGCTTAGAAAGCTGCGTATCCAGTGAATCCCCAAAAAAGTTTCAGGATATCACCGCAGGAGAATTTTTGGACGAGCGTCTTCGTGAACTTGGTTTAAAAAAGTAAGCCATGTCAGTCACTAAAGTGCGGTATTATCTTTTTCTGAAGGATACATTGACACTTTCCTTGACTGCATTTGGAGGTCCTCAAGCTTTTCTAGCGATGCTTTTGGAGCGAATGGTTAAGTTGCGAGCTTATGTTTCTGAGGAGGAGCTTTGGGAGTTGAATGCACTTTGCAATATGCTTCCAGGCCCCTCCTCTACTCAATTGATTTCTGCCATTGGTTATCGGGTAGGAGGTCCCAATCTAGCCTACCTGGCACTGATAGTTTGGATTTTACCTGCTACGCTAATCATGATTTTGGCAGCAATCCTTATTATTTTTTTACAGGAAAATACCCCCGGGGCATTGAATTTCGCTCGATTCATACAGCCCATGGCCATCGGGTTTATCATTTTTGCAGCGCAAAAGACGATTGGAAAAATGATCCAAACCACTGAGGCAATGGTTTTGGTGCTTATCTCTACTTTCATTTCATTCTTTTATAGCTCACCTTATATTTTCCCTTTGCTTTTGCTAGGCGGAGGATTGAGCACTTCGATCAAATACAAAAAGCAGCCGAAACTCGAAAAAGATGCTCCTCTCAATATTCAATGGGCAAACTTTTACCTATGGGCTGGAACATTAGCTCTTGCTGCGATCCTTGGGGCAATTACCAAGTCCCAGTCAATTATTCTATTTGAAAATTTCTATCGAAACGGAAGCTTGATCTTTGGCGGAGGTCAAGTATTGGTACCCTACCTCTACGCAGAGTTTGTCGATTTCAAACATTTTTTGAGCTCTGAGGAATTCTTGACTGGCTATGCTATTTCACAGGGTATCCCAGGACCGACGTTTTCAATTTCATCATTTGTGGGTGCCTTGTCCATGCGTGAGTATGGCATGGCAGGTTTTTTTGTGGGAGGATTTATCGCTGCTGCAGGCATTTTTCTCCCCGGAATATTTCTAATATTTTTTGTCATTCGCTTTTGGGACCAATTAAAAAAATATCGTCCTGTCAGAGCGGCATTGGAAGGAATAAATGCAGTCTCTTGTGGGATGCTGATCTCTGCTGCTTACTTACTTTTTGAGCCCTTGGAGGCTAATGGGATCAATATCTTTTTCATATTAGGGACCTACATGCTCCTGCAATTCACTAAGATTTCTTCTCCTGCAATCATCGCCGGTGGCATTATTCTTGGGATTGTTTATAATCAGATCTGGATCTAGGTCCGTCATTGAATCAATCCCAAACGAACAAGATCTGGAATTTGCCCGTTTTGAATGTTAAAATCATTCCCTATCTTTCTTACTATGCAGGCCTACGAATTCATTAATAACCTTATTCCTCCATTGAAACTCAGTGATAAAACTGGGAAGGCGCTTTCTTGGATGGAGGGTATTCGAACAAATGTGCTCCCCGTAGTGGATTCTGGCAAATTTATGGGATTGGTAAATGGTGATTTGATTTTTGATCTGAATACCCTCGATAAACCAATCTCGGATTTGGTTCTTGAAAAAGCTGCCTGTTGGGTTTTTGCAGATCAACACATCTACGAGATCCTACGAGTAAGCTCAGAGCATCATTCTAATGTAGTAGCAGTCTTGGATCGAAAATCAAACTACATAGGCGTAGTGACAGTTGAAGATTCCATTTCAGCTTTTGCAGATAGTCTCTCTATCCAGTCGCAAGGGAGCGTATTGATTCTGTCTATGAATATGAATGAATACAGTCTGGCTGAAATCTCGAGAATAATCGAAAGCGAGAACACTAAAATCCTCAGTTCATTTATCTCAACTGATCCACTGGATCAGTCAAAAATCAAAGTGACTTTAAAAATTAACAAGCCAGAATTAAGATACATTAAAGCAACTTTAGAGCGGTTTGGCTATAAAGTTTTGGATCAATACCAAGAAGAGGCTGAGGTCAGCGGTGAAGAGGACCGAATCGGCAACCTGCTTAGATTTTTAGATATTTGAGGTATGAAAGTCGCCCTACATGGCTTGGCTTTGAAATCCGAGTACTTTTTGAAAGTAAAAACACTCTTCGCCCTCCTTGCAAAATTCAAATTTGAAATTTTTGTTACCAAACAATTTGAGAAACAGCTTTTAGCTTTTCCAGATCTAAAATCTAACTATAGGATTTTGGAAAATAAAGCAGAAATGGCCAAAATGGATTTCACGATATCCATTGGTGGTGACGGCACTTTACTGGATACCGTCTGCCAGGTGGGTAGCCTGGAAATTCCAATTCTAGGATTGAATACCGGTAGATTGGGTTTTTTAGCTACTGTAGCTACTGATGCTATTGAGGAAGCCATTCATTTTCTTGCTGAGGGAAATTTTCAATTGGAGTCTCGAACTTTGATCAGTTTAGAATCCGGCAAATCCCTATTTGGTAGGCATAATTTCGCATTGAATGAGTTTACAATTCATAAAAGAGATACTTCTTCGATGATCACTGTTCATACCTATATTGATGGAAAATACCTCAACAGCTATTGGGCAGATGGACTTATTATAGCCACTCCGACCGGCTCTACTGGATATTCCTTGAGTTGTGGGGGGCCTTTGATCTCACCAGAGGCAAAAAACTTGGTAATTACTCCCGTAAGTCCCCACAACTTAAATGTCAGACCAATCATAGTTTCCGACGAAAGTGAAATAAGTTTCACCATAGAAGGCCGCTCTGAAAAATTTCTAATTTCGCTGGATTCTCGATCGACTTCGATTTCTTCAGAGGTGAAATTGCTGGTGAAAAAGGAGAATTTTGAAGCAAAACTGATCAAACTTCCCAATTACCACTTCTTTGATACGTTAAGGGAGAAACTAAATTGGGGCTTCGATATGAGGAATTGAATTTCAATTCCCACAAAATAATCTCAATTTTAGCTTAACAATTATTAACCCGCTAAATACCAAGATGCGTTTTTTAAACGTTTGGTACTTCATAACTTGCATCGTCTTGAAAAAGCTCAATTTTCAGATTTCCAAATACTTACTGCTTTTCAGCTTTCTATCTATAGGGGTGATCCAAGGATTATTTGCTCAAAAGTATGAATTAGGAGGAGGAATAGGCGTAGCCGCTTATTCCGGTGATATCATTCGGAAAATTGACCTGGGCCAGTTAGGACCCCAAGTCACGTTGTTTGGCAAGAGAAATTTTGACAATGTTTGGACGCTTCGAGTTGGCTTAAGTACAGCCGTTATTCAGGCAGCTGATAGCATTAAACCAATTGATGATTTGGCCCAATTTCGGAACGCCAGATTCAGAGGTGGTGTGATCGAAGGATCTGCAGTTATGGAATTTAATTTTCTCGATTTTTTGAGAAATGGTTCTCAATTCAGATTCTCCCCATATGCTTTCTTTGGAATTGGATATAGTGTATTCATAATGAAGGGGAATACCTACGCATTTAATTTTTCCACTCGGTATAATTTAGGTACAGTAGTAATACCTTTTGGTGGAGGAGTAAAATATCGTTTAAATGATCGTTGGACCTTGGCAACTGAACTTGGTTTTAGACCAACTTTATCTGATTATATAGACAAAATTGATTCTAAAGGCCCCGCAATACCCCGATTTATTGATCCTGCCAAACCAGAGGAGCCCTACGGTATCAATTTTGGCAATCCTAATGACAAGGATTGGTACTACTTCTTAGGCGTGACAATTAGTTACACCTTTGCCTCAAACAAGTGCTACGCTTATTAATATTATCATCCCTAGGGTAGATAATTGAAAAAGAATTGGCATTTTTGTACCTCCAAAAAAAGTAGGCATTCGGAAACGAAGGAATGAAGGATATACTAGACCGAAACAGAATCCCCCGACATATTGCAATTATCATGGATGGCAATGGCCGATGGGCTAAGAAAAAAGGTGCTATGCGGATTTTTGGACACCGACATGCAATTCAGGCGGTGAAAGATGCCATAGAAGGTGCTGAAGATCTGGGAGTTGAGTACCTCACGTTATTTTCATTCTCCACCGAGAATTGGTCTCGACCAAAAGATGAAATTAATGGTCTAATGGAGCTTTTGGTGAAAACCATCACCGATGAGGTTCCAATGATGATGAAAAACAATATCCGTCTTCAATCCATTGGTGATATCAATAGTCTTCCTACTTCGGCCTATTCCAAATTGGTGGAAGCCCAAGAAACAACCTCTACAAACAAAGGGCTGAGAGTCGTTTTGGCACTTAGTTACAGTGGACAATGGGAACTCACACAAGCGACCAAACGCATTGCTCAAAAAGTCTCGGAAGGAAAGTTAAATCCATCAGATATCACACAGCAAGTGGTAGCTGATCATCTAGATACTGCCGGAATTCCTGATCCTGAACTCATGATCAGAACCAGTGGCGAATTTAGATTGAGTAATTTTCTCCTTTGGCAGCTGGCCTATACAGAGATGTATTTTACTCCTGTATTGTGGCCAGATTTTAGAAAAGAGCACCTCCATGAAGCCATCACTGACTACCAATCCAGGGAGCGGAGATTCGGAATGACAGGTGAGCAAGTTAAATCTTAAGTTTTGATGAAAAGAATTATACTTATTTTATTATGTCTTGGTTGGGCGGGCAGCTCAATGGCACAAATTCGTTTGGGCCAAAGCCGCTATGCTTCGAGTAAGCCTATAGATATTTTGGAGCTTAATTATGCTAAGCCCCAAACTTACCGGATCGCTGAGATCAAAGCGGTAGGCTTGTCCACGCTTGATGAAATTGCAATTATATCGCTTTCAGGATTGAAAGTCGATGATCAAATTGAAGTTCCTGGAGATGCAATCTCCAGTGCACTAAAAAAGCTTTGGGGACAAGGAATCATTGGTGACGTAAAAATCTTGGTTACCAAGATTGAAGGTGACGACATTTATTTGCTTTTAGACCTCACTGAGCGTCCTCGATTCTCTCGAGTTGAGTTTTCAGGGATGAGTAAAACTCAAGAGGGTGAATTGAAAGATAAAGTTAATATCAGAGGCCGAGTAGTACGCGATGATGTATTGAATAATGCCAAGCGAAATATTGAAAAATACTATTTGGATAAAGGCTACCTTAATGCTGAGGTAAAAATCATTCAAGAGCGAGATACTACACTTCCTAATTCAGTAAAGCTTCGCTTTGATGTGATTCAAAATTCCAAAGTGCGAATCAACGAAATTGATTTCTACGGAAATGAGGAAATAACTGACGCTAAGCTCAAAGGCAAACTAAAGAAAACCAAAGAACATGCACGGGTTAGTATTTTCAAAGATGCCTATACTCGTCTCGAAACAGCTACCCCCAAGGATATAAAAAACACCCTGTTTTATACTGACAGTGCTTCATCAGAGGATGCTAAAAATTACCTCAATAAAAATTTCAAGCTTAATTTTTTCAGTGGATCGAAATACATCCCGAAAGAGTACAGAAACGACAAAGAGAGTGTGATTAACTTCTATCAAAGCAAAGGTTTCCGTGATGCTAAAATCGTAGCTGACTCGGTATATGACTTCGGTGAAGATAAAATCAATATCGATATAGCTCTTGAAGAAGGAAAAAAGTACTATTACCGGAATATCTCCTTCAATGGAAATTTCATACACCCGGATGTAGTATTGCTAGCTAAACTAGGAATCCAAAAAGGCGATGTGTATGATAAAGAAAAGCTGGATAAACGTCTCAATTACGATCCTGCAAAAGGAGATGACGTTAGCTCCCTATATCAGGATAACGGGTACCTATTCTTTAGCATTGATCCTGTTGAAGTCAATGTAGCAGGAGACTCAATTGACTTGGAGATGCGGATCTTTGAAGGCCCCCAGGTCACCGTGAATAGTGTAAATATCAAAGGAAACGAACGAACTTCTGATCACGTAGTCATGCGGGAAATCAGAATTCTTCCAGGTCAGAAGTTTAACCGAGCATTGCTGGTACGTACTATTCGTGAGCTTTCGACTCTTGGTTACTTTGACCCTGAGAAAATTAATCCAGATCTCAGACCGAACTTCGAAGCTGCTACAGTTGACATCACTTTCGAATTAGAAGAGCGACCAAATGATCAAATTGAGCTATCCGGGGGATGGGGTGGATTTTATGGATTCGTAGGAACTGTAGGTCTTTCATTCAATAACTTCTCCTTAAAAAATATTGGAGATTTCGATAAGTGGGATCCACTTCCTGTTGGTGACGGACAAAAACTTTCACTTCGGGTGCAAGCGAATGGACGTTCCTTCCAGAATTATTCCATCTCTTTAACTGAGCCTTGGTTTGGAGGGAAAAAGCCTAATGCTTTGAGCTTTTCCTTCAATCACTCTGTGCAACGTCAAGTTGACTTCTTTAACCAAGCTAATTTTGGAAATGAACTAGGTTTTTTCAAGATCACAGGTGTTACACTTGGACTTGCGAAGCGGGTAACATGGCCGGATGATTACTTTAGCATCAGTAATTCCCTTCGGTTCCAAATCTATGAGTTTGACCAATTCGGTACCTCATTCGGTTTGAGCTACCCTACTGGTACTTCAAATAGTATTACTTTAAATACCACTATAGCCCGAAATAATATCGATAACCCTATCTATCCAAGATTCGGTTCTAATATTATGCTGGCTATATCGGCGACCCCACCTTATTCCTCTCTGAATAATAGTATCGATCGGGAATCTCCAGATGAGGAGAAATACAAGTGGCTCGAATATCATAAGTGGATGTTTGACGCTTCCATTTACACGCCATTATTTGGATCCACGAAATTAGTCGCCAGTGCTAGAGCACACATGGGCTTCCTAGGTTCTTATGGAAATAAAGTAGGCGTCATTCCTTTGGAGCGATTTGTAATGGGTGGAGATGGAATGACCTTCAATAACTTCGCTTTAGGGCAAGAAATAATCGGTTTGAGAGGGTATGAGAATCAATCCATCACTCCAGGTAGAGATAGTAGAGGCACAGCCGATCCGGATCCTTATGGAGGAGTAGTCTATAATAAATACGTGATGGAAGTTCGTTTCTTAGTCTCTCCAAATCCATCAGCTACGATCTTCGTCCTTGGTTTTGCGGAGGCCGGAAACAACTGGGGATCTTACAAAGACTTTAACCCATACGATTTGAAAAAATCTGCGGGAATGGGAGCAAGAATATTTATGCCAGCATTTGGACTATTGGGAATTGATTGGGGATATGGATTTGATCCGATTCCAGGACAGACTAAAAGAAGTGGTCCTCAGTTCCACTTTACTATTGGACAACAGTTCAGATAAGTCGGGTTTTGGTTAATTTATGCAAAATTTGAATGTTCGATCGTTAGGAGTTAAATCCCAATTAGAAACCAAAACATAAGCATGGATAAATCGCTGAAAATAGTATTTTTGCTGCTCATAATGCTGTCAGGAAGCCGATTAGCCGCACAAAAGATAGGTTATATAGATTCTGAATATATTCTAAACAAGCACCCGGATTATAAAGTAATCCAGCAAGAACTTGAAAATATCAGTGCCGAATGGAAAAAACAGGCACAAGGTTTGGATAAAGAGATTAAAGATCTTTCGACGCTCCTAAAAGCTGAAGAAGTATTATTGACAGAAGAAATGTACCAGCAAAGGCTGGAACTAATCAAATTGAAACAAAAGGAATCCCAGGAATTCAATAGTCGGATTTTCGGGATCAATGGACAATATTTCCAAAAGCAAGCAGAATTGCTTCAGCCACTTCAATCGAAAATCTATGATGCGATCGAGCGAGTGACCAGAAGAAATAACTTGGGGATGTTATTTGATAAGGCTGCAGAACCTTCGGCCATTATCTGGACTGACCCGAGACATGATTACTCTGAATTTGTTTTGGAAGAATTAGGAATAGAAGACAACAAATAAAAGAACAAAAAAATGATGAAAGTAAAAGTTATCCTATCCGCAGTAGTATTGCTTTGCGCAGGATTTGTCGCTCAGGCGCAAGAGATTAAAATCGGTTATACCAATGTTGAATTCATTATGGATTTGATGCCAGAAATGGAGCAAATCGGAGCTGATGTTCAAGATTATCAGACCCAATTGCAAACAAACATTCAGACCAAAGCTGCTGATTTTCAGCGTCAGGTTCAGACTTACCAGCAAGCGTCTCAGTCCATGACCGAAGAGGCCAGAACCGCTAAAGAAGCTGAATTGACCAAAATTCAGGGCGATCTTCAAAAGTATGAGCAAGATGCACAAGTATCCTATCAGCGAAAGCTAGGAGAGCTTCTTGAGCCAGTTCAAACCAAAGTGGTCAATGCAATCAATGCAGTAGCAGCTGAAAACAACTACACGCATATCTTTGCAGAAACTGCTGGACAGTCTCCGATTCTTCTTTATACCAAAGAGCAGGACAAGTTCACTGAGTTAGTCCTTGCAAAGCTTAACCTTAAACTTCCTACTCCTCCAGCAGGAAATTAAGAATCAAAAAATAACAAGTATTTAGGGTCTTCTGATTGATTTCAGAAGCCCTTTTTTTAGTCTAGGATATGCCTAAAAAGAATCCCAAAGACAAAATTTCAAAAAGCCTCGATCCAATTCTTGTAGATTTCTATGCCGATTGGTGTAGTCCATGCCAAGCCATGACTCCTATCATCGAAGAAGTACTTTTAGAAATGGATGGGAAAATCAAACTGCTTAAGGTAAACATAGACAAGCAACCCCAGCTGTCGCAACAATTCGGCGTCCGGTCAATCCCACACTATATCCTTTTCAAAAAGGGAAAAATCCTCTGGCGAAAAGGAGGAATCATGACTAAGCGGGATTTAGAGAAGGCGCTGAAAGGCTTCACATAAAAAAAGCTCCCAAATTGGGAGCTTTTTCTTGTTATATAAAGAACTTCAATCGAATCACTTCTTGCTCCGAAAGGAATCTATAATGCCCTCGTTTGAGGTCCTTTTTATCCAAGCCTGCATAAATCACTCGATCTAGCGCAGTCACATCATAACCCAGATGTGCAAAAATTCTTCTTACGATTCTGTTTCTTCCAACATGAATCTCCAGTCCCATGATTTTCCGATCCAAGGACAGCACCTGCAAATCATCTACAGTAACTTTACCATCCTCTAACGTCAACCCTTCAATAATCGCCTCTTCATCATTTTTGGTCAAGGGTTTATCCAGTGTGACTTGATAAATTTTCTTGATTTCATTTGAGGGATGGGAAAGCTTAGCTGCCAATTCACCGTCATTGGTAAACAAGAGTAGCCCCGTAGTATTTCGATCGAGTCGACCAACTGGGAAAATTCGCTCTTCACAGGCATTTCCCACCAAGTTCATCACGGTCTTTCGATCCATAGGATCTTCTGTGGTAGTAATAAAGTCTTTTGGCTTATTTAGCAAAACGTAAACTGGCTTCTCAGGATTGATTTTTCTCCCTTGATACACCACTCGATCAGTCCGCTTCACTTTTCTGCCCATCTCAGTACAGATCTCCCCATTCACGGTAATCAAGCCCTGAGCAATGAGTTGATCAGCCTCGCGACGCCCACAAATTCCAGAATTCGAGATAAACTTATTGAGTCTAAGCAATCCTTCTTCGCTCTGTTCCAGCTTCTTCTTCTTGGATGGCAGGGAATCAAATTTATAATCTGGTCGATCTAAGTTCGTGTCTTGATCGACAAATCGATTCTTTCCAAAACCCTTGGGTCCTTTACTTTCCTTTTTATATACAGGTGTTCCAGGCTCATAAATAGGACGCTGATCTTTTCCTCTGCCCTTATAGACTTGGCCTTCCTCCTTTTTTGGTTCAGAAGGTTTTCCAGATTTGAAATCCTTCTTGAATGGTTTTTCGGATCGCTTTTCATTTCCAGAAGAAAAACGCTTAGCTCCAAAGCCTCCTGGTTTCTGATTTCTTGAATCAGTATCAGAATCACTGGATTTCTTAAAAAATTTCTTTTTGGAGGAATCGGTGGACGGAGACTTCTCGAATCTATTTTCTTTTTCCTTTCGGTCAAAACTTTTGGCAGGACCGTCCTTTTTCCCAGCAAATGAGGATTTCTTTCCAAATCCTTTTTTTTCTACCTCAGAAAGGTCAAATTCTGAATTGGTTGATTTTTTCTTAAACCCACCTTTGAATCCTTTCGAGTCTCCAGTTTCTTTTTTCTCAGTTTTGAAAAAAGGCTTTTTCGGATTATTATTTTTCATAAGTATGCAGCATCACTGCTGTATTTGATTTTATTAAATAAGCAATTGACGTTCAAAAGCTTAATCGGGCTGCAAAGATACGTGCTATACCTTGAAAATCATCAGTCGCTTCAAAAATAAACCTAGCTATCGATTTGTATAATAATAAGCTGTGGCTTTTCGAACCGAACCTTCGCTCATTAGCAATTCTTTAGCTTTTCCCTCTTCCAGCCCAGTAGCTTCCATAATCATATTGACACCACGCTGAACCAGTTTTGCGTTGGACAATTGCATGTCCACCATTTTATTCCCTTTCACCCGGCCAAGTTTGATCATGACCGCTGTGGAAATCATATTTAAGACTAGTTTCTGTGCAGTTCCAGCTTTCATTCGAGTACTTCCAGTTACGAATTCCGGACCTACGACCGCCTCGATGGCAAAGTCAACTTCACGCGAGAGCGGAGAATTTGGATTGCAAGTAATGCTTCCTGTCAACAAACCTTTTGACTTTGCAGCTCTCACACCACCAATTACATAAGGCGTAGTTCCTGAAGCAGCAATCCCAATTATAGTGTCATCTTCATTGAAACCATATTCTTGGATATCCTTCCAAGCTTGCTCCGAATTATCCTCTGCATTTTCTACCGCTTTACGAATCGCATGATCTCCGCCCGCTATCAAACCAATCACCCAGTCAAAAGGAACTCCGTAAGTAGGCGGACATTCTGAAGCATCTAGAATGCCCAGTCTGCCACTGGTTCCTGCACCAATGTAGATTAATCTCCCTCCTCGCTCCATTCGCGGAACTATCGCGGCCACCAAATCAGAAATAACTGGAATAACTAATTGCACGGCCAAAGGGACTTTCTGATCCTCCGCATTAATATTTTTTAATAACTCCATGACCGTCATCTGTTCGAGATTGTCATATAAAGAGGTGCTTTCGGTTACTCTCATAGCATTTCTTGATGATATAATGTCAGTCCTGCAATGGGACTTTCAATTATAAGGTTCACATTAATTTCATTATCGTAAGCAGCTTTTCTCAGAATATCACTATTATAATAAGCAATCGACCCAACAAAATTGACTTGCTTATTCCGGTAGTCATGGTATTTAGTGACGTGTTTTTTAAAGAAATCCTGAAAGGAATCATAGTAAAGCATGTAGCAATACCGATCTGATTTATACTCGGTAATAAACCTACAGAAGCTAGCCATATATCGATTTGGAAAAGGCTTCTGATACACCTGCTCTTGAATCATGGTGGCTGTCAACCCAAATCTTTCTAGAAATTCTTTCTTAATCGATTCAGGCATTTCATCATGGATGAAGTCACTTAGAAACTTCCTCCCAATATAGCCTCCACCCCCTTCATCACCCAGGATATATCCGGGAGCCGGTCTCGTATCACTAATTTTCTGCCCGTCGTAATCGCAACTATTGGAGCCAGTGCCAAGAATACACGCAATCCCCGATTTATGTCCGCAGGTAGCTTTTGCGGCAGCGGACAGGTCATGGTCAATCTCAATTTTAGCATCGGGAAAAATAGTTTTAAGCGCAGAAGTCACTTCATCTTTCCGGCCCTGACTTGAGCAGCCTGCACCATAATAATAGATTTCTTCAATCTCACTTTCCAGATTGATCAGGAAATCATCCTTCATCTGAATTGCCATTTCTTCGGAGGTTTGATAATACGGATTGAATCCTACCCCTCGGTGTTGACTTACTGTTCCATCCTTATGAATTACCCTCCAATCTGTCTTGCTGGAGCCACTATCTGCGATTAATATCATCTATGCGAGATGCCCAATGGGCATGAATTTTTCGAAAACTTTTTCAGTATGGGGTGCGTCGGGCAATTCTTCTGTCAAGTCTTGACCAGCCCAATGCTCGTAATGCTTTCCATTTCTCCACATCCTAGAATCGGTTAGATCATAAATTATGCCCCGATAAGCCACCCAAATTTCAGGCTTGTCTTGCCCGTTTCTCAGCGCAAGCTGTTGCTTGGTGTACACTTTCATTAGAGCATTTTGATCTGAGCATTGATCCACCGCTCCGGAATCTCACCTTTTTGAGCAATCTGATAATCTGCATAGCTGCAAGGAACGGTACTCATCCGATCAAATCGCTCTTTATCTTGGCTTGGCACTTCAAGCCACCACTTGCCACTGCGCTTACTCTTATAGAAAACCAAGGTACTTGGCTTAGTATCCAAGGAAACAGTGTATTTGATGTAATCGCTGCTTTTGAAGGAAAGACTATCCTTCCTGGAATAAAAACCCTCGATAAAATACCAAATCATCACGGAAATCACTTTTGCAGTTTTGTTGACTGCATCATCGTAATAAGGTTCGTAGCCATATACTCCAAAAGAACTCAACTTTTCATTCGTTCCTGCAAACCAACAAATTTGGCAAGCTTCCTCCGCTGTAAGCCCGAAAGGCTGCGGATCCATTGAGCCAGGTGCGTCTGCAGATTGGATGGCATTCAGATCAAAGCTCAATAAGTCAGCGTTTCGGATCAAAGGCTCCACCTCTTTAAACTCAGCTCTAAGCTCGCCTAATCTGACGTGTTCGAAATACAACTTCTCCAGTACATTAATCAAGGTAGGATCTACCAAAAAACTTTGGTAGCCAAGATGGGAATAAGAGAACAGGAAATTAGGCTGATGTAAAATTATATCCTGGGTGTGCTGCTCCGTAGCGGGTCCATTCTCCTCCATATCAAACTTCGCATCTACGGTCAAGAGACTGACCAGCTTTTTCATCTTTTGATAGGAAAGATATTGACCAAAGTCTAGGTCATGTGACCCTCCAAAATAAATAGGCAGAATCTGATTTTTCATCAGTTGTCCTCCAACTTCTTTCATCCGGTCATAGGTTTCTTCCCGAGTTTCACCAGAAATCAAATCGCCTAGATCTGCAATTCGATAGGAACCAAGTCCTTTTTTGAGCTCGTAAAGTTTCTCGCGGATCTCGTTACTTCCTCGGTTTGCACTTTCTATTTTGGAAGCTCCTCTATTTTCCTTTAAACCTACCAAGGCGATTTGAACTCCTTTCAGGTCCGGAAAATCTTCGCCAAAAAAATGAATTTGTTTGAAAAAGGAACTCTCTGAAAATTTTTTGTGCCAAAGGTATTCGGGTACTGGATCAAAATAGGATTGGATGGTCATGCTGGACTTAGGTGTGAGGTAAAAATAATCAAAAATGGTTCTTAAATAAAAAATCCCGCCTGAGCGGGATCTTATTTTTGATTATCCTCCGAAATCATCAAATCGGATATTTTCCTGAGGAATTCCCAGATCATCCAGGAGTTTCAAAACTGCTGCATTCATCAAAGGAGGTCCACATAGGTAGTATTCCACTTCATCTGGCTCAGGATGATTCTTCAAATAATTATCATAAAGCACCTGATGAATGAATCCTACATAACCATCTGCCTCATTATCTTCAAGCGACTTTTTGATCTTCCAATTATCCTCAGGAAGAGGCTCAGAAAGACCAATGTTGAATTGGAAGTTCGGGAAATCTTTTTCGATATCTCTGAATTGAGGCGTATAGAATAGCTCCTTCTTAGATCTACCACCATACCAATAGGAAACTTTTCGATCTGTCTTCTCTGTATGGAAAAGATGAAATATGTGTGATCTTAATGGAGCCATTCCTGCGCCACCACCGATATAAATCATTTCTCGTTGAGTAGGATTGATATGGAATTCACCATAAGGACCCGATATCATCACTTTGTCTCCCGGATTTCTGCCAAAAACAAATGAGGAACATACTCCTGGATTGACGTCCATCCATCTATTATTCGCCCTATCCCAAGGTGGAGTAGCAATACGAATTGTCAACATTACTATGTTACCTTCTGCAGGGTGGTTGGCCATAGAATACGCTCGGAATAGTTCCTCGTCGTTTTTCATAACCAAATTCCAAAGTCCAAATTTATCCCAGTCACTTTGGTAAACATCCTCTGGGTGACCCAAATCCGGATGCGGAGTGATATCCATGCCTTTGAAATTCACAGTGATCGCCGGAACGTCAATCTGAATGTATCCTCCAGATTCGAAATCAAGCGTTTCTCCCTCAGGAAGCTTCACTTTAAATTCTTTGATGAAAGTAGAAACGTTGTAGTTCGAGATTACTTCGCACTCCCACTTCTTAATACCGAAGATTTCCTCTGGAACACGAATCTTCATATCATTCTTCACTTTCACCTGACATGCCAATCGAACGTTGCTCTGCTGCTCAGCACGGCTTAGATGGCCTATCTCGGTTGGAAGTACTTCTCCCCCGCCCTCTTCTACGATACACTTACACATCGCGCAGGTACCGCCTCCACCACATGCGGATGGGAGGAAGATTTTCTGACCTCCTAGGGTAGAAAGAAGCGTCGTTCCGGCTGCAGTCACGATTGGAGAACTCGTGTCCCCATTGACAATGATACTCACATCTCCAGATGCAACAAGCTTTGATTGTGCAAAGAGGAGAATGAAAACCAGCAGCAATATGATAACGGTAAAAGCTACAATGGATGTAATAATTACAGAACCCATGAAATTTTGGTTTAATTTTTCTAAGGAATTGGTCCCGATATGGGAGCACAAATATATTTATAAATCACTAATTCAGGCCAAATTCTCGATCAAATTTGCCCCCATTCTTGAACAAGTCTAATAGGGTAACTGATTAATTGTTCAAGAGGTTTAATAAAGTGGTCAGCCTGGATTTCAACTGTCTTCGATCGATGATGAAATCAAGAAATCCGTGTTCCAAAACGAACTCAGAACTCTGGAAGCCTTTAGGCAAATCTTTTCCAATTGTTTCACGAATTACTCTTGGTCCGGCAAATCCGATTAACGCTCCGGGCTCTGCGATATTAAAATCGCCAAGCATTGCATAAGAGGCCGTTACACCACCTGTTGTAGGATCAGTAAGCAGTGAGATATAGGGGATTCCGGCTTGGTCGAGCAAGGCGAGTTTGGCTGAGGTTTTAGCCATTTGCATTAATGAAAAGCCAGCTTCCATCATTCTTGCTCCCCCCGATTTGGAGATCATCAAGAAAGGAATTTTATTTTTCAGAGCATGGTCTATGCCCCGAGCTATTTTTTCTCCGACTACAGAACCCATGGATCCGCCAATGAAATTGAAATCCATACAACAGACTACAATATCTAACCCATTCATTTTGCCTACTCCTGTCCTAACGGCATCATTCAGTTCTGTTTTTTCGATTGTATCTACTATTCGCGCAGCGTATGGTTTGGTGTCGGTGAACTTCAAAGGATCCCCGGATTTCATTTTTGCGTCCAGTTCCTTGAATTTATTCTGATCAAACAGGATTTCAAAGTATTCCTTTGAGCCTATTTTGACATGAAATTCGTCATCGGGGCAGACAAAGGAATTGTTTTTCAGTTCTCTGGTATGAATAATACTCCCATTTGGGGTTTTAAACCAAAGGCCATCAGGAGCATCTTTCTTATCTGCAGTAGATGTTTTGATACCTTTATCTGTTCTCTTAAACCAAGCCATATTGAGTTTCTATTTTTTTTGAAAAACCAAAGGTTACAAATTTAGCCTATATATCCGGTAAATAAAATCAGTGTAAAATGGACTCGATTGGATAAAATGTCAGTTTCCGAGCCAATTTGCCTCATTGATTTTATTGGGTAAACTTTAATTCGCATTTAAATTAAGGGGGCAGTTTGATCTAAAAATTCTTAAATCCAACCCAGAATCTCTTAAATAAGTACTTTCATCTCTTCGAGGCTATAAATCTTTTGCTCACTGGAGCCTGAGAAATCCTGCAATTTGATCAGTGGTAGATTCTTGTTTTTCGCAATGATCTGCCAGTTTGGTGGACTGGACAACCAATTCCCATCTGCATCTTTCATGTGGCTCCTGTCGGAAAAAAAGGATTCAATGTAATCTCTCGCATCTATCGATTTGAATAAAGGCAAATCGCCTTCTTTTAAATGATCCTTTTTTTCAAAAGTCAATTCAAAATATTCCTTAGCGGTAATAGGGATTGGCAAAGTGGAGTCAAAATCATAAACAAAACTTAACTCAGTAGTGAAGGCTAACATAATTACATGGTAATTCCACCAAACTACTTCGTCATTATTTATCGATTTTTGAAATCTAAAAGGACAATTTTTTGAGGGATTGGAAACGATAAGGACTTTTTTTGAAAAGCCCACTAGTTCTTGATTTTGGCATAAATGCCAAATATTTTCTTCGCAGAAATTTGCGGAATAGTTGAAATCTTTAATTATCATTTATCCCGACAAAGGTACACAGGAATAGAGCGCTTGATTGAAGCCTCTCGAAATATTTGTTTGGATCGAGAAAAGTTTGAATTTAGCGAATTGAACCTTATTCCCCTCTAGAATTCCTGTATTAAGAAAATATCAGCAGGGAGTTTTGCTTACCTTCAAGCAAAACTGCGCACGGAATTAATTTTCAATTCTAATCAATTGCCCAAAATTTAAACCATGAGTTTAGCATTACTTCTCTCAATATCCGGAGTTATCCTGCTCCTAGCTTACCGATTTTATGGAAATTTTGTCTATAAAAAATTTGGTTTGAATGATAAAAAACCGGCACCATCGCATACCCATCGAGATGGAATAGACTATGAGCCAAGTAAACCGATAGTGGTTTTGGGGCATCATTTTGCTTCGATTGCTGGTGCCGGTCCGATTGTAGGGCCTATTATCGCCGTGACTTTTGGTTGGATTCCTGCTGTCATTTGGATCTTGGTCGGAGGAATATTTTTTGGAGCAGTTCACGATCTTGGAAGCATGGCGGCCTCACTCAAGACCGATGGTAAATCAATAGGAGTAATCATCCGAAATCAGATCGGACTACGGGGCAAGCAGCTTTTTATTGTTTTCAGCTTTTCTACTTTGATCCTAGTCATTGGAGTTTTTTCAGACATTATTGCCAAAACCTTTGTCAGTAATCCAGGTGTAGGCTCAGCTTCAATTTTATTTATTCTGCTTGCAATTGCCTTTGGGGTAATGAACAAGTTGATTGGAAGTAAAAAAATATCTTTTATCCTTCTGAGCATTGTAGGGGTAGTTTTGATGTACTATTTCGTATATCTCGGAATGCAGTTTCCTTTTGAACTCGACTATAAAATCTGGATTATAGCACTGTTGGGTTATGCATTCATCGCTTCTGTCACTCCTGTAAGTATGCTGCTTCAGCCAAGAGATTACCTGAACAGTTTTCTACTGTATGGATTGATCATAGCCGCTGTACTGGGGGTATTTGTAGCGAACCCAACGATAGAAATGTCTAATGAAATTACTTTTACCGATGAAAATCTGGGCTATATATTTCCTGTCTTATTTGTGACGATTGCATGCGGTGCAATTAGTGGCTTTCATTCGCTAGTCGCCTCAGGTACAACTTCCAAACAGTTAGACAAAGAGTCCGACGCGAAAGTTGTGGGTTTTGGGGGAATGTTGATTGAATCTTTCCTTGCCATCATTTCTGTGGGAGCTGTGGTAGTCTTGACCAAAGGTGATTACGTATCCCGACTAGCAGGCGAAGGACCGGTATCCTTATTCTCAACTGGGCTTGGTGGAATGATCGCCTCGCTTGGTATTTCGGAGCAGTTTGCTGTTGGCTTTGTAGCCTTGACGGTCTCTGCCTTTGCATTGACCACTTTGGACACCTGCACTCGATTAGCCAGATTTACTCTTCAAGAGTACTTCGAGGACGTTCCCCAAGCTTCTGCCCAGTTTTTAGCAAAAAATAGATTTGCATCTACGGGAATAGTAGTGGTCTTTTCGATTTTACTGCTGGCCTCAGGGGAGTTCACCACGCTTTGGCCAATTTTCGGTTCAGCCAATCAGTTACTGGCGGCTTTGGCATTATTGACCATCGCGGTTTGGTTGATCAAGCAAAAGATCAATGCACTTTTCGTGACTATCCCGATGTTTTTCATGTTCACGGTGACTTTGGCTTCCTTAGGACTATTTGCCTGGAAAAATTTCCAGGAAGAAGTTTATGTACTTTCAGTAATTGCAGCATTACTATTTGTTTTAGCTATTTCTTTAATGGTTTTGGCGACAAAAAGCCTAAAGAAAGAAGTCAAAGAACCCGTAAAGGTTCTTTGACTTTTGTTACTTTCTCGGCCAGATAAAATCTGTTTAGAAATTACGAAGCCAGGCAGGAAAGATTTTTCGAAAGTGACGTTAGGCTTCCAACGGTCATTTGTCTGCACCATCCATTTTGGCAACGTCGATTGAGTATTGTGCTACATTTCTTCCCTGCGCACTGCCAACCGTAGCATCAAAAGTCCAGTGAATCCCGCCGTAAACTCTAGAAATAGCAGCTTCTTCGGCCCAATCTTGGAAAACACCTCTATCTTGAGGAAATAAATAGGATAACACCTCTGCCGCAGCAGCCGAAAATACTGCATGCCCAGAACTATAGCTTGGAAAATTTGGTGTACCTGCAATAGTTTCAAAATTCTTGATCATCTGGATAGGTCTAGGATAGTAATAATAGTACTTGGTATCCCAGCAGCTAATTCCTCCGTCCATGATAGCCATATTCATATAAGCAAAAGCTCGGGCAGTTCGAATAGAATTAAGCTTGTATTTGATTATAAATTCCCCAGCTATATCATTCCAGTGTCCGGGAGGTGTATAAGTGCCTAGGCCATCTTGCCAGAAATTGGCAATTCTTCGACGTTCCTGTGTCACATTAGCCGCGTAATCCATTAAGATTTTTACATCATTTTTGAATGCTTCAGATCCGGGTACCGGCGGCATAACTGATCTGGTGGACTCTACATTTGGGACACTCCACATCTTCACTTTTCCAAAAAGCGGTGTCAACCCAACCGGACGGACAGGGCTTTCTAAGTTCTCCCATTGCCACCCAAATCGATCAAATGCTGCCTTTCGTAGGGAATCGGAAACTGCCTTGGGGGCCTGAGCATATTTCATCCCATCAGTAGAAGCTCTGGCCAAAGCAATTCCAGCTATCTCTTCTCCTATTTTTCTCCCTGCTTCCAGATCGCTTGGCACATTTTCCCCTGCCAAAATCAAGCTTTCCAAGTGTTGCTTCTCCAACTTCTGGAGGTATTCAGCCTCGAGGGGAAACATGGCAGTTAGGATTTTTCTCGAAACCGTCGCCAACACGGCCCCTTCTGAAGGATATGAAGGCAAATTATTTGAAACATAGGCATGAGGAATTTTAGTGTCAGCCTGATAAGGTGCAGGTCTTTTAAATTCAAATTTGTAATGCCAAGCAGCTATCATCCCATCATATTGCGCCACAGAAAGATATGCCAAGGCTCTACTCGCATAAGGCGGATGGGCGAAAGGGAATACAGGAGGCCCATTAGGATTTGCAGGATCAGGTAATGAATATGATTCATCAACATTTGGCCCAGGAATCAAATTGTATTTGGCAATAAGTCCAAGCGCAACTTCATTCCATCGAAGCACCGCATTATTAGTCCAGTGTTCCACATTTTTCTTTTGATCACTGGACATGGATACAATTCTAGATTTCACCCCCTCCAATTCTGCCAAAAACTCCGGGGAATTCTCAGCTTTAGGAGCGTTCAGAAAGATATCACTCCCTCTGTTAATTAAAATAGGTTTCCAGCTTCCAGCGTTTGGATCTATTCCGGAAAAGGCATAGCTCTCGAATTCTAATTCTGTTGCTAAGTCCATATTGCAACTGGTCATCGTGACCACAGCAATGGTTACAGCTAGTAGTAAGTGAAGTGTTTTCATGGTTTTAATTTTTAGGATGAAACAAACCAAACTGATAGGTAACGCCAACACTCACCGTGGACATTTCTGGGGCATTCCTGCCATTAATGACCCGACTATAAGATGCGACCAAACCCAACCCTTTAGGTTTTTTGAAAAAATATTGCGCAAATGCGCCAACGCGATCCATATTGACTTTATTGGTAGGCTGGGGAGCATTATAGGCTCGGATGTCATCTCCGGAAGTAGAGAAAGATGAGTTGTAATTCAATTCTGCTCTTAGTGATCTGCCTATAAACCATTTCCCTATTACCGTTTCGTATGTCCAGGCACTAGGCACATCCATCCAAGAAGTGTAATAACTTCCATTGTTATAGTAATATTCTCGCTCAGCCTTTGTGTAACCTTTCCAGATATGGCCTCCATTTCCTCTCAAATAGAATCCGTTATTCCATTCATATTCTACCAAAGCTCTCCATGCAAGTTGCGGAGCTCCAATACCTAGGCTGTAAGGTTGATAATCTGAGAGATAATTAGAAACTGGAGTAGCGAATAGAACTGAAGCGAAACCAGTCCATTGGCCCTTCTCACCCTTATGGTGAACGACCCTATACTTGAGTCCTAGCATAAGATCTTGGATCCCATTCGTCCCAGCAAATTTTCCACCGTTTGGAATCGTGGAATTAGTACTCACATAAGGCAGTCCCACGTACGCATTTAATCGTTTTGAAATCCCGTAAGCGGCCATTGCCAATGCCGTTCTTCGCTGTACTTTGGCTATGGTTCCATTTTTCCGAAGGGTCTCTCCCTCCCAATAGTGATCGAATTGCCCATACTCATAATTGAGCAAAAAGCATAAATCACCTTTTGGCATCATTAAACCGTCTGTTGGGGTTTGTGCCACGGATATATAGGACAGAACCAATCCACCAATCAAGAGAATCAGCGTCCTGAAGTATTTTTTCATATAAAGTCTTTTTAATTCTGGATATAAATAAGGTGTATCAAATTACCCCAGTCTGACTGGGGATAAAGGACACATTTCATCAGGCGCTCATGGAACTTAGCTTCGATGAGCTTTGATGAAATTATTTAACTAAGAATCAAGAAAACTGTGGAGGTGGGGATTCTAGTCGCTCAGCGGGATTTGTGTGCTGAAAAAAAACGTAACCTATCTCGTTGTCCTTATTTGTTGGCGAGTAGGCCTTTAATACAAATAGTTTAGGCTGGATATAATCTTTAGCAAAAAACTTAACCGCAACGTTACTGCTCTGGTCTTGTGGGATTTCATCTTCTGCAAGGAAAGAAATCCACTTTTTAACTGAGTTTTCCAAAAGTCCTCGATCGGTATCTCTAACTACAATAATCTGCAATGTGTCATTTTGATAGCGTTGCTTGATTGCCCGATAGAATTTACCATCTTTTTTAAAAGAAGTATTTGTAGGCATAAATTCCTCCTGATTGGCCATGTAGGGTGCTGAAAGCGGAATTTCAATTAGCGTCTCCTCCACTTCAATTGAAGTTTCACTATAAATTATTTCCTGCCACTTACGCTCCAGATGCTGATCGTAAGAAATATAAAGCGCATAGTAGCCAAAATGATACATGGCAAAGCATACTAAAAGAAATATGGAAAGGGTTTTCTTCAATTCAGAGTCTATTATGCTTCTAAATGTATAAAAAATCAAAATATTAAACCAAGTCTCTCTCAAAAAATCTAGTCCAAAATTTTACGGAATTCCCGTATATCAAAATCATTAATTGCAGAAACAGCTTACTCAAAATAATATTCTGATATTCTCAAAATGACGCATAGTATTATTGCAACTACTCCATAGATTTTTATCACTTTCAATCGATTCATCCGATCCAAAAACCATAGCGAATAAACAGGTTTTATCAAGCCTGAGACAAGGCTTATCATTGCCATCCAAAAAGTGATTTTCAAGAATATCAGCAAAGCTCCTACCATAACCCAAAACTAAAAAAGGAACCGAAATTCGGTTCCTTTTTTTTATCATTTTCAATTAGAAATTACTTTTTCCTTTTGATTTCTTTCATTTCGTAACCTTCGATCGTATCATCAATTTCGATGTTGTTGAAATTCTTGATCGAAATACCACACTCATAACCAGCTTTCACTTCAGCTACATCATCCTTGAATCGCTTCAATTGATCGATCTCACCTTCGTGAATTACAATTCCATCTCTGATGACACGGATTTTATTTTTTCTGGTGATGAAACCATCGGTCACATAAGAACCTGCAACAGTTCCAATCTTGGTGATCTTGAAGACTTCTCTTACCTGGATATTACCAGTAATTATTTCTTCAAATGTAGGCTCAAGCATACCCTCGATTGCATCTTTGATCTGATTGATCGCATCGTAGATGATAGAATAATGTCTGATTTCAATCTCTTCCTGCTCAGCAAGTTTTTTCGCATTGGAAGAAGGTCGTACTTGGAATCCGAGGATAATCGCATCAGAAGCAGAAGCCAATAAGACATCCGATTCAGAGATCTGACCCACACCTTTGTGGATAATGCTCACTTTCACTTCATCCTTAGAAAGTTTCAATAGTGAATCAGAAAGTGCTTCTACTGATCCATCCACGTCACCTTTGATGATAATATTCAATTCTTTGAAAGAACCGATAGCCAGTCGGCGACCGATTTCGTCCAAGGTAATATGCTTCTTAGTACGGATGCTTTGCTCTCGCTGGATTTGCTCCCTTGAGTTGGCAATGTCTCTAGCTTCTCTTTCAGTATCATACACTTTAATCGTGTCACCTGCCTGAGGTGCACCGCTAAGACCTAAAACTTGAACAGGAGTAGATGGACCTGCGTCTTTCAGTTTTTTGCCTTTATGGTCAAACATTGCCTTTACACGGCCGTAATGCTTACCTGCAAGAATGATATCTCCAATTTTTAAAGTGCCCGCCTGAACCATGATGGTGGAAACATAACCTCTTCCTTTATCCAAAGAAGCTTCAATTACAGTTCCCGCTGCATTTTTATCAGGGTTTGCCTTCAATTCTAATACCTCAGACTCAAGAAGTACTTTCTCCAAAAGCTCATCGACACCCTCACCGGTTTTGGCTGAAATATCCTGCGATTGGTATTTACCGCCCCACTCCTCGATCAAGAGGTTCATATTGGCTAGCTCTTCCTTGATTTTGGCAGGATTTGCACTTGGTCTATCAATTTTATTAATCGCAAAAATCATAGGTACGCCTGCTACTTGAGCATGGTTGATTGCTTCTTTGGTTTGAGGCATGATGCTATCATCAGCTGCAATCACAATAATGGCAACGTCGGTGATTTTCGCACCACGGGCTCTCATTGCGGTAAATGCTTCGTGACCCGGAGTATCCAAGAATGCAATCTTATGACCTGTTTTGGTGGTCACATCATAAGCTCCGATATGCTGGGTTATTCCACCGGCTTCATCAGCGGTCACTTTAGACATCCTGATGTAATCAAGAAGTGAAGTCTTACCGTGATCTACGTGACCCATAATGGTGACAATAGGGGCTCTTTCACTCAAATCTTCCGGAAGATCTTCAACATCTGCTTCCAACTCATCTTCGATCGATTTGGTAAATTCAACATCGTAACCGAATTCATCTGCAATTATCGTAATCGCTTCAGCATCTAAACGCTGATTGATCGATACGAACATTCCAAGCGACATACAGGCCGAAATGATTTGATTTACTGTTAGATCCATCAAAGACGCAAGGTCATTTGCAGAGATGAATTCTGTTACTTTTAAGATTTTTGCATCCTCAGTTTCCGTTTCAGGATCCCGAACACGTTCAGTTTTTTTATCTCTACGGCTTTTGCCTTTTCCCCCGCTTTTGCCTTGAAGTCTGGCTAAAGTCTGTTTGATCTGATCCTGAATTTCTTTTTGGGTAGGCTCTGCCTTCTGCACTCTTACTGGCTGGGCATTACGAGGAGCTCCTCTTGGATTTCCTCCTTGGTTTCCTCCTTGCGGACGGTTTCCCGGAGCTTGACCTGGTCCTGCTGGTCTATTTGCTCCTGGTCCTCCTGGTTTATCAATTCGTTTTCTAGGTCGTTTTTTATCTCGTCCACGTTCATCGGAAGATGCAACTGGACCGCCTTTCTTTTTAGATCGGTCTACGGGTAATTCTATCTTTCCTAAAACAGTTAACCCCTTTAGCGAATCCGCTTTCGCTGAAATCACTTGATCCACTCTCTCAGGAGCAGGTTTTATTTCCGGCTTAGGCTCATTCTTTACTACAGGCTTCAAAGGAGGAGCCTTTGGAGCTTCTTTTGGTGCCTGCGGAGGCGTTGGTCTTTTCGCCTCAGGAGCTTTTAAATGATCAGGTCTCTTATACTGTTGCGGTTGATTATGCTTTTTCTTTTGAGGTTGAGCTACGTTTTTACTCAGATCAATTTTCCCTAATACTTTGATCCCTTCTAATTTTGGAACTTCTGCTTCGATTTTTACAGGAGCAGTAGTAGGAACAGGAGCTGGAGCTTCTTTAGGAATTTCTTTTGCTACAGGAGTTGGGGTAGCCGGCGCCGGAGTTGGAGCAGGTGCAGGTGTAGGTGCTGGAGTTGGAGCAGCAGGTTTCGGAGCTGGTTCTACAGGAGCAGCTTCTATCTTTTGTTCAGGCCTAATTACTTCCGGCTCTAGTGAAATCGGCTCATGTCGCTTCCCTATCGAGAGGTGAGATGCCTCTTCCTTATCAAGCGCAGAAGATTTGAATTCCTTATTGAGCAGCTCCACCTGCTCCATATTAATTTTGAAATTCGGATTATTCTCCGCCTCGTAGCCTTTTTTGGCCAGGGACTCCACGATGGTTGCAGTTCCCACGTTGAGTTTCCTGGCTACTTGGCCTAATCGCAACATTTTTTCTTCTGACATAAGCAAAAACCTCTTTCGAAATTCTAAGTAATAATAGGTAATTAATCAGAGCTAAGCTCCAATTTTATTGATCAAATTCTTGTCTGAGGATTCTGAAAATCTCCTCAACAGTCTCTTCTTCAAGCTCTGTTCTTCGGGTCAGATCCTCTTTGGTCAGACTCAATACACTTTTCGCGGTATCTAATCCAGTCTTTTTCAATTCATCGATGATCCATCCATCGATCTCATCGACAAATTCCATCAAGTCAACGTCCTCTTCTTCGGACTCATGCAATTCTCTAAATACATCAATCTCATATCCTACCAATCGGCTTGCCAATTTGATATTATAGCCACCTTTTCCAATAGCTAAAGACACTTGATCTGGCTTTAAGAACACAGAGAGTCTTTTCGTTTCCTCATTCATCGTGATCGAAGACACTTTAGCTGGACTTAGTGCACGAGTCACATATAAGTCCATATTCTCAGTGTAATTGATCACATCAATATTTTCATTTTGCAATTCACGGACTACTGCGTGAATTCTTGATCCTTTCATTCCCACACATGCGCCTACTGGATCAATCCGGTCATCATAAGATTCAACAGCTACTTTTGCTCGCTCACCTGGCTCTCTTACAATTTTGATGATGGTGATTAAGCCATCATATACCTCAGGTACCTCATTTTCAAACAAGCGCTCCAAGAAAACAGGAGATGTTCTGGAAAGAATAATCTTTGGATTACTGTTATTCATATCCACACGGTGGACGATTGCCTTCACAGTATCACCTTTTCTAAATCGATCCTTTGAAATTTGCTCTCCTTTTGGAAGAATCAATTCGTTTCCTTCCTGATCCATTAATAGAATCTCTCTTCCTAAAATCTGATAGACTTCAGCTGAGATGATTTCACCAACGAGTTCTTCATACTTATTATAAAGGAGATCTTTCTCAAGATCTTTAATCCGTTGGATCAAAGTCTGTCGAGCCATTTGAACTGCTCTTCTTCCAAACTCCTCCAGTAGGATTTTCTCATAGACTTCTTCTCCTATTTCAAAATCAGGCTCGATTTTCCGAGCTTCGGTAAAGCTGATTTTATCAAAATCCCAAATATCTTCAGAATTGTCGTCGACAATTTCCCTAATCCGGAAAATCTCTAAGTCACCTTGGTCAGCATTAATGGTCACATCGAAGTTTTCATCTGTCTCAAACTTCTTGCGAATCATCGCTCTGAACACATCTTCCAAGATACGGATCATTGTAGGTCGATCCACATTTTTAGATCTCGCAAATTCTGCGAAGGACTCTATTAAGATTTTGGCATCCATTTGAATTATTTAAAAGATACTTGTACAATTGATTTTTTCATGTTCTCGAAAGGAACCTGAACTTCCTCTTCCACGGCCTTTTTGCCTTTTCCCTTCTTAGTCACTTCCAGCTTCAAACCAGCGTCACTTACTTCAAGTAATTTACCAAGAAGCTCAGCACCTTCGTTCAAAGTGATTTTCAATGATCGCCCGATGTTCTTCTGGAATTGCCGCTTGCTATTCAATGGGAAATCTACTCCAGGAGAAGAGACCTCAAGAATATATGCATCTGGCATCAATTCTTTGGCCTCAATTTCTTCCGATACCGCTCTGCTTATTTTAGAGCATGCTCTGATCGTAACTCCCGAATCCGCGTCCACCAAAATGCTAAGAACCTTCTTACCCCCTTTTTCTGAAACAGCAACCTCCACTACGAAATGATTTTCGTCTGGAAGATGTTTCTCGACTAGTTCTTCAATCGATCTTTTTAGCTCGGTCATAGTAGGTATAATGAAAGAGGGGACATGTGGTCCCCTCCAGAAACTTTCGAATACGGCACAAAGGTAAAAGATTTTAATGTAAAAACAATGTTGGCTAAAAATCAAAGTTTTCACCTATTCAGTCTCAATTATGATCAGAAACTAACTTACCATTCAAAATATTTGGCGGGAAAATTGCCAGTTCTTGAAAAAATATCGGGATTCTTTCAGATATGTCAGCTTAAGATAATAATTTTGCCGACCTCCGTTTAATAATAGTCAAGCAGGCTATATTAAACCCTGAACTCCAAAATACCAGTCAAACAAAACACCAACATGGGATTATTTGATTTTTTCTCTAGTGATATCGCAATCGATTTGGGTACCGCAAATACCTTGATTATTCATAAAGATAAAATTGTCGTAGATGAGCCATCTATCATTGCCATCGATAAAACAACCAACCGCGTACTTGCAGTTGGACGCGAAGCGATGAATATGCATGAGAAAACTCACGAAAATATTAAAACAATTCGTCCGCTTAAGGATGGAGTGATCGCAGATTTCTATGCCGCTGAGCAGATGATTCGTGGCCTTATAAAGATGATCCCTGGTCAAAAGAAGGGCCTGTTCCCTCAATCACACCGAATGGTGATCTGTATCCCTTCTGGGATCACTGAAGTAGAAAAAAGAGCCGTCCGTGACTCTGCTGAGCATGCCGGAGCTAAGGAAGTTTACATGATCTACGAACCTATCGCTGCTGCAATAGGTATCGGTATCGATATCGAAAAGCCGATGGGATCTATGATCGTAGATATCGGAGGAGGGACGACAGAGATTGCCTTGATCGCACTATCTGGAATTGTCGCTGATCAATCAATCCGCGTGGCAGGTGACACCTTCACTAAGGACATTCTTGATTACATGAGAAGACAGCATAATCTGCTCATTGGTGAGCGATCTGCTGAGAAAGTGAAAATTGCGATCGGATCAGCACTTACAGAGCTGGACGAACCTCCGGAGGATTATGAAATCAGAGGACGTGACTTAATGACTGGAATTCCGAAAGTAATCAAGGTCTCCTATTCTGAGATTGCTTTTGCACTGGACAAATCAGTATCTAAAATCGAAGAGGCTGTTTTGAAAGCGTTGGAGATCGCGCCGCCTGAACTTTCAGCAGATATATATGACAATGGTATTCATCTTACAGGTGGTGGAGCACTTTTGAAAGGGCTCGACAAAAGGCTTCATCAAAAAACCAAGCTTCCAATTCATATTGCTGAGGATCCGCTTCGTGCAGTAGTTCGAGGTACTGGAACAGCACTGAAAAATATACAGAATTTCCGAACCGTATTGATGACATAAAGCCTGAATGCTACGCATCCTCCAATTCCTCTACAACTTAAGGGCATTCCTATTATTTGTTTTACTCGAAGTCATGGCGATCTGGTTGATCGTAGAAAACAACTCACCTCAGGGGGCGGCGTTCTTTAATAGCTCAAATTCAATTATCGGTTCTGCGTTAAAGACACAATCAGACGTATTCGATTTTTTTTCTTTGGCTGACGCAAATGAAGCTTTAGTGACTGAAAATGCCGCCTTACTTGGAGCACTTAAGGGAGTCCAAATGATCCCTGATAGCATGGCAATTGAGTTGGATTCGACGCTAACTGCGACTTATGAATTTAGGGGTTCGCGGGTAGTTAGTAATTCGCTTCGGTTTTCTCAAAATCACCTCACGCTCAATAAAGGATCAAAAGATGGCATTAAACCAGGAATGGGCGTGTTCAACCATGAGGGAGTAGTTGGCAGGGTAAAAACAGTTTCTGCTAACTATGCAATCGTGATTTCTTTGCTCAATACTGGAATGCTGGTTTCTTCAAAAATAAAATCAAATGGTGTTTTCGGCTCAGTCAATTGGGATGGCAATGATTCAAGACAAGCTAAATTGCTTTATATCGGTAGACATGTTAACGCTCAAGTTGGCGACACTGTGATCACCTCAGGGTTCAATGCAGTATTTCCAGAGGGAATAAGTATTGGTGTCATTTCTGAAATCAACTCTGATACAGATAATCCAAATTACCTGGATATTTTGATAGACCTCAGTACAGATTTTAGTAAAGTCGGATACGTCTATTTAGTAGAAAATACCCAATTTGAAGAACTGGATTCTTTGAATATCAAATCTGAAGTGACCAATGAATTTTAAAAGTCTGATCACCTTTATCTTTCTTGTGATTGTGCTTGGACTGATTCAAATCCTCCTATTGAAAAATCTTGCCCTTTTTGGAATCGCTTTCTGCTTTATCTATCTAGTCAGTATTTTGAGTTTCCCAACTTCCATACCCGCTATCCCATTATTGTTGATCAGTTTCCTATTGGGACTTCTCATTGACGTGTTTTACGATACGCTTGGGATTCATGCCTTAGCGGCAACTTTTTTGGCATTTCTAAGACCCCATTGGCTGAAAGTCATCAGCCCAAGTGGAGGATATGATGATACTACCAATCCAACTATCTCAGAAATGGGAATTGGCTGGTACATTTCTTATGCTTGGCCACTGGTTTTCGGATTCTGTTTAATTTTCTTTCTGACCGACCAATGGGGTACTGGTAGATTTCTAAATGCCTTAAACAAAAGCTTCTTCTCCTCGACTTTTACTGTCCTTTTGGCTATTATTGTACAACTACTATTCTTCAAACGAAGAAGAGGAATCCAATGAACGACCAAAGACCAATAGTCATTCTCATATTTATTTTCGCGGTTGGTGTGGTGCTTTTGACCAAGTTATTCACCATCCAAGTCATGGACGACAGCTTTATGAAAAAAGCTGAGCGTAATGCCATACAACGGATTGTAGATCACCCTTATCGAGGATTGATCTATGACCGGCATGGAAAACTAATGGTATATAACAATCCGATTTTTGATCTGATGATTGTTCCAAAAGAATTCCAAGTTGGGGACACTACCAGATTTTTGGAGTTGTTTCAGATTTCTAAAGAAAAACTAATTGAGTCCTACACTGCTGCCCGGAAATATTCATGGGTAAAGCCTTCGAGCTTTATCAAACAAATTTCCACTCAGGATTTTGCCCGAATTCAGGATTTCTTGATTGACTATCCAGGCTTATTTATTATGACACGTTCGGTAAGATCTTACCCTTCACCTTTGGCATCCCACGCGTTGGGATATATTGGGGAGATTAGTGGTCGGCAACTTGAGCGAGACAGCTCTGACTATTATACTCAAGGGGACTATGTAGGCCTTAGCGGGATGGAGAGTTATTATGAAAAAGAGCTACGGGGCAAAAAAGGTGTAAAGTATAAAATGGTAAATGTGAGGGGCATCGACAAAGGCCCTTTCAAAAAGGGAGAATATGACACTGCCTCAGTGGCAGGAAATAATATTACTTCTACCATTGATATGGAACTACAGCGGTATGGGGAGCAACTATTGCAAGGAAAAACTGGGTCTGTGGTAGCAATTGAACCTAAGACAGGAGAAATCCTTGCTATGATCTCAGCGCCTTTTTATGATCCAAATAGTCTGACAGGGGCTGATTTTAGTAAAAACTATAAAGTATTGAATTCAGAATTGAGCAAGCCGCTCTTCAACAGACCAGTAATGGCGATGTACCCTCCTGGTTCGATATTCAAAATCGTTCAAAGCCTGATCGGTCTCCAAGAGGGAATTTTGCTTCCTTCTACGACTTTTGCCTGTAACAAATCCCTAGTCGCCTGTCATAATCACCCCTCTCCGCTTGATCTATTTGGAGCCATTCGTAACTCCTGTAATCCCTATTATCATCAAGCTTTTCGGCAGATAATTAATCAAGAAAAGTCTACCAATACCTTTGTGGATACCAAGATAGGACTCAATGATTGGCGAGAGAGAGTGCAAAAATTTGGGTTAGGTTCTTCCCTTGGAATAGACATGAATGGGGAACGTGGTGGTTCGATTCCTTCGGGCGCTTATTATGATAAAGTTTATGGAGAAGGAAGATGGAAGTATTCTACCATTTATTCGCTTTCCATCGGACAAGGGGAAATGCAAGTCACTCCGCTTCAAATGGCAAACTTGGCTGCAATCTTCGCCAACAAAGGATTTTATTATAAGCCCCATTTGGTCAAAAACATCAATGGTGATAAAAGCAATATTCCTGAAGAATATCTAAAGCGAAACGATGTGGGAATCGATGCCAAGCATTTTGATTTGATTCAAGAGGCTATGGCAGCAGCACTTTATGGTACTGCCAACCGAGCGGTAATGAAAGACTTGGTAATAGCTGGAAAAACAGGTACTGCCCAAAATCCACATGGAGAAGATCACTCTGTATTTATCGCATTTGCACCCTTGGATAATCCACAGATTGCAATCGCAGTATATGTAGAGAATGCAGGTTGGGGAGGTAGAGCTGCCGCAAGTACAGCCTCATTGATGATCGAAAAATACATACGGGGTGAAGTAAAACGACTTGACCTTGAAAATTATGTATTGGCTGGAAATTTCATTTACTAATGAGAGGAGAAGCGGACATTAATATCAACCGGGTCGATTGGCCAACAGTACTCATTTATTTTGCCCTAGTTATTCTAGGCTGGTTTAATATCTATGCAGCCGTTTACGACGGACAAGCAGCTAAAAGTATATTCGATTTTTCGATCAATTCCGGAAAGCAACTGGTATGGATCGGTACTGCCATCGCTATAATTATTGTGATAATGGCTGCCGATCATCGGCTTTTTGAAAATCTTGCCATTCCGATTTTCTTGATTTTCATTGTATTGCTGATTCTCACGCCAATAATAGGAAAAGAAGTGAAAGGTCAGGTGCTGTCGATTGGTTTTGGCGACTTCCGTATTCAAGCCAGTGAATTTACCAAATTTGCTACCGCTTTGGCGCTTGCCAAAGTCATGGAGAGACCCACATTTGACCTATCCAAAAAAAAGTACCAGCTTCAAGCTTTTGGAGTTTTGCTTTTGCCCGTGGCACTAATTATCCTGCAACCTGATACTGGCACGGCGATGGTCTATTTCGCTATGCTGGTGATGTTTTACAGAGAAGGCTTGCCTCAGTCCTATTTCATTTTGGGATTTGGCTTTATTACGCTCACACTTTTAGCTTTAGGAATTGAGAATAATATCTACGTTGCCATTGGAATAGTGCTGATTGTAATACTGTTGATTTTCTTAGGCAAAAAAACTCCTCAGCGAATTTTAGCCTTTAGCCTAATCGGAATTGGACTTATTGGCTACACGTACAGTCTTGATTTTGTAGTCAGTAAACTTCCTGATCACCAACAAAATAGAATTATGGTTTTGTTTGATCCAGATATTGATCCATTGGGTGTTGGTTGGAATGTCACTCAATCTAAGATTGCAATTGGGTCAGGAGGATTATTGGGAAAGGGCTATTTGGAAGGTACGCAGACCAAATTTGACTTTGTCCCAGAGCAGCATACCGATTTCATTTTCTGCACACTCGGAGAAGAATTTGGATGGGCAGGAAGCTTAGTTGTGATTTCGCTTTTTGTGGGCTTGCTTTACAGACTTGTAATCATGGCCGAACGGCAAAAAAATAGATTTTTAAGGATCTATGGCTACTGCGTAGTTTCGATACTGCTCTTCCACTTCATGATCAATATTGCCATGACAATAGGATTATTTCCTGTGGTGGGTATTCCGCTTCCGTTTTTCAGTTACGGAGGATCTTCGCTTTGGTCATTTACCATCTTGCTTTTTATCTTTGTCAAGATGGACAGTTCCAGAGCACTGCAATTGGGAAGGCTGGGTTAAGAATCCAAGAGCTTTTTCAGCCAATATTGCTTCTTAGGTTCTCGGTTCTTTTGAGCAAATGAAGTATGGAATTGGTGTGCTTTCAAAAAGTTTATCTGGAGGTTTTTCCATTGCTCTTCGGTGCTGATGATATTCATATGCTTCAGCTCTGCGAATAATTTTACGCTAATCGTCGGGTAATCATCTCTTCCCAAATAATCCAGATCTGCATCGCAGATGATTTTCTGAAGATCATTTAATGGCGTTTGAGGAATCTTCGTGGCCATGACCAATCCTTTGACTTCATCGACTACATCTTGCTTAATTCCCAAGTCTTTCATCAGTTCACCTGCCATTTCAGCACCCACGGCTTCGTGGTTAGCAGGTCCGATCAAAAAACCCATATCATGGACGATAGCTCCCATTCGGAGCAAGTACCGATCCCTCTCTCCTAATCTCTCGCGACGAATATATTGCTCGCAAACATTCAATACGTCTAGGGTGTGATTCATACCGTGGTAAGCGAGATATTGAGGCAATTCGCCTTTCAATTTGGCTAACACGTGTTTTCTGAGCTTTAAATATCTTTGCATGTAGACACGGTGCTTTGAACCTAAATATGAGGTTCTAATTTAAGATTACAAAATTATAACAGACAATACACCAACTTTCCAACTCTAATAACTCCCTCTTCCCAACTGTGCCTACAACAATCAGCATTTTTGATTTCTACTTTAAAGTACAAATGTCGTCAGCGAAAGAAGAATAGGAGTAAGATGAAAATAAATTATAGAAATGAAAAAACAGATGGAGAAGCACCGATTAATTTAAGTACTTCCTACGTTTTTCATCAAACTCATTGAAGGTAAACTTTGGAAAAAAGATTTCCTATTAAATATAGAATTTTATTAGTTCATACAGTTTATTCAACAAATTTTTCCAGAAATCTATTGAGTTTTTCGCTTAAGCGGAGAATTTTCGGAAAACCAGCAGTAAAAACTCATCCATAACCTCAGGGTTATCATTCCATGCCAGTTCATCCACGTAACGCTTGTTGATCAAGTCAATCGCATTCGCAAAGGATCCACTTTCATCTATTGATTTTAAAGCATGCTTCAATAGATCAGGATTCCCCTCAAAAAGTGCCTTTGAAAACATAATCCGCTGGTTGATTGCCAAACTTTCAGAAAGCTCCCCGATGACTCCTTTCATTCCTTTATAAGATTCTTTTTCGAATCTAGCCCGAAGGGAAACAGCATCAAGCATCCCAGAATTGGTTCTTTTGGGCTCCTCCCTTACAATAGGTGCACTGCCAACCTCAGAAAATGGTTCTTCTATTTTTTCAGACTTTTCCTCAACCTCGTCAAAGAATGAATTAGCCCGATCTTCTGCTGGTTCTGGTTCAGATTTCTGAATCTCAGCTATAGGCTCTTCAACCCCTTCCTCCACCAAATAACTGTCCAGATCAAAAGCCTTGATCTCACCAAGAGTAGCCAATAGCAAATTCTGAGACACTAATGAATCTTTGATGACATGGTAGTTAGTAGCCACTGCTTTTAAATACGCATTTTGATCGTGGCCAAAACCTGTTTTATCGATCAGAAATGAGATTACCGGCAGATGCCATTTGTAATATCTTTTATGCTCGCTGAGGAATTCATTGATCATTCCATGCGGAGCTTTTTGAATTTCATCTTGGTAGAAGCTTACTGGATCGACTGCTAACTGTATCGCCTCAGCTACCGCCTGGGCTACCAAGGGTTCCAGATTAGTTTTTTCAACTTTTATTCGTCTGGAAAGGACATTCATAAACTGAGTCAGCGCCTCATGGACCGCCACATCTCTGTAGTCAAAGTATGGACTACTCTTCATTTTTTCCAGCTCACCTTGCCAAAGTTCGAAAATCCGTTTGATGACAAAGAAGTTGACTTGGATACTGTCAGTTAATTGGATGATATCCTGGCCAGTGATAAAATGTCTTGACGAAAAAACTTTTTCACAAACGATTGCAGCATAGTCATGCGCGTACTTTTCTAAATAATTGCTGTTAATTTGAGTTGTCATTAAAATATAGCGTTTACGAATTCGAACGAACAAATGCCCAAAATCGTCATAGAAAATCTATTTAATCTTACGATTGATTTGGCTCCTGCTACGAGTAAAGTTATAGAAATAATCCATGAAAGTGGCATGGATTGGATGCATGCATGTGGCAAAAAAGGACGATGTACTACCTGCAAACTCATCATCTTGGAAGGGATCGAAAATCTTTCTGAATTGACCGATCAGGAAATAGTATTTCGAAATCAGGGTCGATTAAATGCTAACGAACGTTTGGCCTGTCAAGTAACCCTGCAAAAAGGAGATCTCAAAGCGCGAGTGGCAGAGCAAAATAAATTTCCACATATTAGCTATAGCGAATAACATATCGATGTTTATAGAACCATCACCAGGAAGAAATAAAAATCCCGAGAAAAAAGGGCAGATTGAAGTGATTTGCGGATCTATGTTTTCCGGCAAAACGGAAGAATTGATTAGGCGACTCAACAGAGCCCTGATAGCTAAGCAAAAAGTGGAGATTTTTAAACCGGCAATCGATACACGCTATCACGAATCCGATGTAGTCTCTCACAATGAAAGCTCCATACGATCTACACCAGTGAATTTTGCCGAGGACATCTTATTAATGAGTGGCGACTGTGATGTAATCGGAATTGACGAGGCTCAATTTTTTGATGACCAAATCGTACCCGTTGTTCAAAAGCTGGCAAATTCTGGAAAACGTGTGATTTTGGCGGGACTGGATATGGATTTCGCAGGAAATCCATTTGAGCCTATGCCCCAGTTAATGGCCATTGCCGAGTACGTGACCAAAGTAAATGCGATCTGCATGAAGTGTGGGGATCTCGCAGCTTTCTCTTACCGCCTAAACGATACGAAAAAGCAAGTCCAACTTGGAGAAAAAGAGAGCTACGAAGCTCGGTGTAGAAAATGCTTTTATGGAAAAAATGCCTGAAGTCGTAGAAAGCTTTTCCCGATTTTACCATGCTTAAGAAAACAGCTGGAATCGTACTCAATTCAATAAAATTCAAGGAAACAAGTCTCATCGTGAAGATTTTCACCAGGGAACTAGGTCTGAAATCCTACCTAATCAATGGTGTCAGAACTCAATCCAAATCAAGTAAAATGGCACTTTACCAGCCACTTACTTGTCTCGACTTGGTAGTCTACGACAAAGCGAATGCGGGATTAAATCGAATCTCAGAGGCTAGACTATTGCATAACAATCAATTGATTTCATTGGAGTTTAGTCGGACAGGCATTGCCCTCTTTGTCACGGAGGTGATCGCTAAATCTATCTATGAAAACTACCAGAATGAAAATCTTTTCGACTTTTTGGAAAGTTCAGTCCACGAGCTTGAGCATCCTGAAGCAAAGCTTGATCTGTTTCCATTGGCGTTTTTGACCGAATTGGCTGGATATTTGGGATTTGCCCCTGAGCGGGCACAAGGCTACTTGGACGAAAGCCGTTCCCAACCTTTTACCCCGCAAGAACTTAACGAGGTTAGGTCTTTCTTAGAGGAGTTAATTATAAGAGCCTACAATTGTAAAGCGAAAATAAGCCTCAAACTACGAAGAAAATTGCTGGACCACTTGTTGGATTTCTATAGTGAGCATCTGGAAAACCCAGGTGTTTGGAAGTCAATGACCATCCTAAGACAGGTATTATCCTAGACGAATGAGCCAGTAACCACGAAATAAAAATTTGCTAAATCCAAAACCATAGGTTAATATTGTAGCATCACCGTGCGTGAGCAGACCAGCCCGCTTTGGTTTGATTATTTCCTGCAGATCTTTTTTGCTCAGAAAATCATTCACGATCCCAATTACCGCATTTCATAATACTATTTATTTCATCATCTCTTTATGTACAACATAGAAGAACTCAGAATCAGATTACTGTCTGAGCTGAAGGAAATCGCTGAGGAATTAGGCGTTAAAAACCATAAAACCCTCAAAAAAGACGACCTCGTTTATGCTATCCTCGATCAGCAGGCAATTACACCAGAACAGGCTTTACCAAAGAAAAAGCCCTCAGCGGCAGAAACCAGCCCAGAACCCGAAGCAGAAAAACCCAAACCTGCTGAGGCAAAAAAACAGGTAACAGCAGCAGCTGCTCCAACGGAAGAATCTGAATACAAGCCTAAGTTTAAGCGACAGAACGTAACAGAAATTCCAACGCCTGCTCCTAGCGAAAAATCAGAAGCCCCATCAGAACCAGCTCCTAAAGAAGCGAAAGAGTGGAAACCAAAACGAGAACCAGCTCAAGAAAGGCCTGAAAGAAAAGCCACTCCAGAAGCTTCAACAGAAGAACCAAAACTTTTTAGACCTCGAAAAAGAGTATTTGAGGATGAGCCAAAATCTACTCAAGATCAAGAAGCGTCATCCGAATCCACGGACTCCCAGCCTGAGAAGGAAGTAGAGCTCCCAAAACGAAAAAACATCAAATCAGAGGATGAAGTATTGGCGCCAGCAGCAGAGGTAACGCCTCATGCAAACCGGAAAAAATCCTTTGTCCATCCAAGAGAATTTGATGGAGTCATCGATAATGAAGGTGTCTTGGAAATGATGCAGGAAGGATACGGCTTCCTTCGCTCTTTGGATTACAACTACCTAGCATCGCCAGATGATATCTATGTATCGCCAAGCCAGGTAAAACTATTTGGACTGAAGACAGGTGATCATATCAAAGGATCCATTCGTCCACCAAAAGAAGGTGAGAAGTATTTTGCCCTTTTGAAGATCGCCACTGTCAACGGCAAGACCACTGACGAAATCAGAGACCGAGTTCCTTTCGAATACCTCACTCCGCTTTTCCCTGAGGAAAGATTAAACCTCTCTACCACTGGAGATAAGTTCTCTACTAGAATTGTCGATCTATTTGCTCCTATCGGAAAAGGTCAACGAGGCATGATCGTAGCGCAGCCAAAAACCGGTAAGACGGTATTGCTACAGCAGATCGCAAACGCGATTACAAAAAATCACCCGGAAGTTCACTTGATGATTCTATTGATCGATGAGCGACCTGAGGAAGTGACAGATATGGCAAGATCAGTAAATGCGGAAGTAATTTCTTCCACATTTGATGAGACAGCAGACAGACATGTGAAAGTTTCCAACATCGTTTTGGAAAAAGCCAAGCGAATGGTGGAAGTAGGTCATGATGTAGTGATCCTTTTGGATTCGATCACCAGACTTGCAAGAGCACACAATACCGTGGTACCAAGCTCTGGAAAGATTCTTTCCGGTGGTGTGGATGCAAATGCGCTTCACAAACCAAAGCGGTTCTTCGGTGCTGCACGTAACGTAGAAAACGGCGGTTCATTGACCATCATTGCTACAGCGCTTGTAGAAACTGGTTCTAAGATGGACGAAGTAATCTTCGAAGAATTCAAAGGAACCGGTAACATGGAACTTGCACTAGATCGTAAGCTTTCCAACAGAAGAATCTATCCTGCTATCGATGTGCTCAACTCAGGCACGCGTCGAGAGGATCTCTTGATGGACAAAGAAGAAATGCAGCGTGTATGGATTCTAAGAAAATTGATGAGCGATATGAACTCTCAAGAATCGATGGAATTCCTTCTCAACCGAATGAAAGGAACCCGCGACAATGCTGAGTTTTTGATCAGTATGAATGGGTAGGATGTCCGGTGTTGGATGTCTGATGTCCGATGTTCGATGTCCGATGTTGGATGTCCGGTGCTTAGAGAATGGAGACCGAAGACGGAAACAACGAATTCAAGTATATTAAATTAAAAACCGGCTTGAAAGAGTCGGTTTTTTTCTTTGCTTGGCCAGCAATCAGCATTTCCAAAGTTTGAAACTTTGGAAATGCTTTTAACTACAAATGGTCCCTGATTCGCGAGAGTTAGGGTTTTTTTTTATTTGGGTTGAAAATCCACGATAGGGATTATTCAGTATGAATAGATAATTTTTAGTACCCAATTATAAGAGCCAGACTCCCCAAAGTCCGGCTATTTTTTTTGTACAGCAGCTACATTCATTTTTAGAATTCCGTATTTAATTTGTTTTTTATAGTATTAAACTTAGATTTACTACTCAATTTTAGTAAATAACGGAATATTATTCTTTTCTAGATAAAAAACTGTATCTCTACAGCAGAAAAATGTAACTGTAATAAATAAGGTAAATCACAATTCAGCAGATCATTTAAATAAGAAGAATATTTGAATAGCAACTATGAATAGAATGCGAGTTTTGGCTTTTTCGAATTCAATTTTTTTCCTGGCCTTTTTAGTTGGGGCTTCATTACTATGCCTGCCTGAGAGTGCTTTTGGGCAAACCCAAACGTTCACAACTCCCAATCCGGCAATTCAGACATTTACAGTACCCGCAGGAGTGACCTCCATTACAGTGGAAGTCTGGGGAGGAGGCGGGAAAGGTGGATCGAGACTAGGTACAGGAGAAGGTGGTGGTGGTGGTGGTGGAGCCTATTCTAGAAGTGTATTAACTGTTACTCCCGGTCAAGTCTTAGATTACTATGTTGGTTTTGGTTCATTATCTGAGCTTCCTGGCGAAGATTCTTGGTTCTTAAACAATTCAACTGTAATGGCCAAGGGGGGTAATTCTGTTCCCAATGATGGTACTGCTGGAGCATCTGGTGGAGCAGTAGCCTTAGGTTTTGGAACCGTAAAGTTTAGTGGAGGGAATGGGGCTAATGCAGTTTCTAATAATTCGGGTGGTGGAGGTTCCTCAGCTGGAATTGGGGCCACCGGAAATAATGCTTCAAACAATACCGGAGGAATTGCACCTACCGGGGGAGGAAAAGGAGGGAATGGCCTAACATCTGGTCAAAATCGAGGTGAAGATGGCAGTTCTCCTGGAGGAGGTGGTGGTGGTGCACGAAGAACAAATGCCTCAGGAACAGAGCAAGTTGGAGGATATGGAGGAAATGGACGAGTCAGGATTTCTTATATCGCATTAACCTCAGCAACCGGAACAGATAATCAATCTGTATGTAATGGCGATCCCATTACAACTACAACTTATACTCTTCCTCCAAACTCAACCATAAATATTCTAAACCTACCTGCAGGTTTAACTTCCAATATTAACACTGTGGCAGGTACCATTTCGATCTCTGGTACTCCTACAGCCAGTGGCTCCTACACAATTAACGTTACTACAAACTATGGCATAAGTCTTACTAGAACTGGATCCGTAACCATTAATCCAAAACCAGTTATCAACAATATGACCAGCACGGTTTGCAGTGAAAGCACTTTCACTGCGACTCCTGTAAATGTAACCAATGGAGTGGTTCCGGCTGGCACGACCTATTCTTGGCCTGCACCAATTGTAACGGGTAG